>NZ_PNDT01000109.1:0-28488 GCF_005886375.1 Pseudoalteromonas sp. S1727 | reverse complement strand
CCCCTCAAGCAAAAGGATAATATCCAACATGAAAGCCAACCTGCACAGCTAAAGCCATTTGGTGGTAATGACATCAAACATACAATTCCCTTTGCCTTGCTAGATTACATTGAATTAGTGGACTGGAGTGGTCGTCACATAGATCCAAAGAAAAAAGGGCAAACCACACAGTCCCTAAAGCGCTGCTTACTTTGAATATAGAAGAAGCGCAATGGCTTGAATCCGTAAAGCGATTTAGACATCAATATTCAAATTTTGCTGGCAGTAAACAACGATTAAAGCAGCATGCGGCAACCAACGATGTCAAATGGTATAAAGGGGTAGGTTAGCACTAAGTTTATCTAGTAATTGAAAAATAATCTCACCTATAAAGTATCCGTCTAGCAAAACTTTACTCTGCTGTTTAACACCATACCCAAAAATGTAAAACTTATAAATCAACAAATGAAGAAATTGATAGTGTATAAATGCAGGGGGATTAGTCGTTCCTTAGGAGGTTTTTGATGTTAGACGATAAATAAAATATGCCTGTCCATTTATCTAGTCCGTCCATTTATCTACTCTTACTTGCTGCACTTCAAAAAAATTAAATCACACCAAGTCTTCTTACTATATTTCAATGAAATAGAAGTAACCGATTGAATCAAAGTAGGAACTCGGCTATGGTTAATGCATCAATAAAAAAATAAATTAAACGAGCCGTTCTGCAAACTCGTTAGAGTAACATGGAGTAGTAGTTAATGGATGGGACCCTAATTAAAGAAAAAATAGTATTAGTTGTGTGTTGGCTCATAGGGTTTCTATTCTTAATTATCGGTATCTATGATTTCATTTTTAATGATCTTTCATGGTTAGACTTAACTAGTACAATAGCTGTATTTTTAATTTTGGTCGGTACAGGGCTTGCGCCGAAAATCTATTTTACTCCATTTAAGCAGATTTTTTCTCCAGCATTTAAACTTCAGGCATTGGTTGATCCTAGAATACAGCAAGGGGTATTATCTAGCGGGTTAATACTAGCGTTAGTTTGTATGGTTTGGGGTTGGTTGCTCTGATACATATGCGTCTTAACTTTGCCAACAAGAATTAATATACCTTTTGAAAGTCTTACTCACTCCCAGTCAACTCTAAACAGACATGTTTACTTTGGCTATAGCTAAGGTTGTTAGCAATTTAGTCAACAGTACACAAATTTGGCAGCTTACTTAAGTCTTTGATAAAAAATAAATCTCTAAATTATATTTGTTGCTTAAAACCCCTTCCAAGTTACTCAACTTTTTACAAGCATTTTGTTTAAACACATAACAAAGTTTGATCGACTATTAAGCTTTACTTTACATTGGTTGTTAATCTTTTCTGGTTTATCTGGAGCTTTGTTGTTACTGCAAAACTCACTTGAAGTTTTCGGTGAATAGCAAATTGTTCAAAACGACTTCTTCACAGGTCGTGTAATTGAAATAGACGGCGGTATACGTTTATAACGACCGGAGAGTTCTAAGTAAAAATCAACTTTGTGCTAATGGGTTCTGTAAGCTATAAGTACAATAACTTAGAAAAAGGATTAATGTATGAATAATATTAAAATATTTATATTTAGTTGTTGTACTTGTTTATTTCTGTTTATAGGTTCTGCTTTTGCTAAAACTCAGCCGAATGTCTTGATGATTATGGTTGATAACTTAGGATATGGCGAGCTGGGTGTTTATGGCGGTGGTTCTTTACGTGGTGCACCAACACCCAATATAGATACACTTGCTGCACAGGGGCTTAGGTTAACTAATTTTAATGTTGAACCACAATGTACGCCAAGTCGTTCAGCTTTGATGACCGGTCGGCACCCAATCCGTTCAGGAACCACAAAAGTTGTTTGGGGTATGTTATATGGTTTAACTCAATGGGAGCAAACGTTACCTGAACTGCTTTCAGAGCAAGGATATTCTACGGGAATGTTTGGTAAATGGCATTTGGGTGATACCGATGGCCGTTTTCCGACAAACCAAGGCTTTGATGAGTGGTACGGTATTGCAAATACTACCGATGAGTCGCAATATAGTTCTCAATATAAGTATGATGGGAAAGTGGGCCTTAAGCCTGTAGTGCAGGAAGCTAAGCGTAATAAAACCCCGACGGACATAGCCCCTTATGACTTAGATATGCGTCGACAAATTGATACAGACTTAACTGCTAAAGCAATCGACTTTATGACACGTCAAGTTAAGGCTGACAAACCATTTTTTGCCTATGTTCCTTTAACACAAGTTCATTTACCGACATTACCACACCCTGATTTTATTGGTGTAACTGGCAATGGTGACTTTGCAGATTCAGTTGTTGAAATGGATCACCACGTTGGTGAGATGGTCGCAGCGCTTGAAAAGCTTGGTGTAACTGATAACACCATTGTTATTTTTGCTAGTGATAATGGGCCAGAAGAAGTTGCAGCATATCATGGTACTTCGGGTTATTGGCGTGGTCACTACTTTACAGCGCTTGAAGGGTCGTTACGTGCGCCATTTATTGTTCGTTGGCCAAATAAGATAAAGTCAGGCACTGTTAGTAATGAAATCATTCATATGACTGACTTGTTACCAACATTTGCTAAAATTATGGACTTTGACTTACCTGATGATCGTATTATTGATGGGGTAGTTCAAACTGGAGTATTGTTTAACGAAAATGGTAAAAGTGCTCGAGAAGGTTTTCCTGTATACAACGGTGATGAAATGTATGCATACAAATGGCGTGATTGGAAAATTCATTTTATAGAGCTAAATAGTATGTTTGGTACGCCTAAAAAATTAAATGTGCCTCATATTTATAACCTGACCAAAGATCCAAAAGAGAGTTATAACATTGCTCCGGATAGTACTTGGGTATTACCAGTGGTCATGAAAAAAGTAATAGAGTTTAATAAAACTTTAGTTAAAGAGCCGCCTATTAAGCTAGGTACACCGGATCCATATAAGCCAAAAGGCTAATATGAAACTAAAAGCCATAGAATCAATTATAAAACGGCTGATTGTATGATTGGCCGTTTTTATTTTAAACTGAGTTTGTGTAGAGAGTCGCAAAGAAATCCGCAATTTTTATATCAATGAAAAGCAATCTGCCTTATTCGCTTTCACATCATGCAAAAAACATCGACACACGGGGAAAAACTATGATCACCGTAGAGAGTGGCTTATAGAGTGAATAAAAACGACTCATTACTTCATTTTTTGAAAAAGAAGTAGTAAAGATCACTGTATAGCTGGTTACAGAAAATTGTGGGAAGCCGCCGTAGCCAATGGGTTTGATTGCAGTAAAGGTCGTGTGCAGCGTTTATTACAAAGCGTAGCATGCACGTAAACCAGATGGAAATAGCCTATTGTTTCATTCAGACCAAGGGAGTTAATATCTAGCAAAAGAAATGATAGCGTGGTTGAACAAACGAGATGTAACGATAAGCATGTCTAGAAAAATAAATTGCTGGGATAATGCGTGCTCAGAAAGTTTCTTTGCTCAGTATAAAAAAGAATGGATGAGCAATCAGTGAGAATGCATAGAGCGTTAGGCAATGTGAGCCCCATGTAATATGAATCAATAAATTAAACCCCGTGTCTACTTTTTTAGCGGGGTCAGATCATATCGTTTACAGCTTTGCCTTCAACTGCTTTTAAAACCAATTCTAAAACCGCCCCAGTGTTTCCCATTTACATAAATGGGTACTGATAGGTCATGTAAAATCTCGCCGGTATCTCGTTTGTAGGTCTGTAATAAAAAGCTTTCGGTGTGGCTGCCGCAGCGGCTGCCTGTAGCATCGTTAAAAATACGCTTAGTGCGGTTATTCACTAAATCTTGTTGGTAGTTACCGGTTAGTGGCTGGCTGTAGCGTTTATTGTGAGTAGGGAAGTAACCTTTTTTGTCTACGGCACCGGCAAACAGGATTTGCTTATTTTCAAGAATGGGTTCTTGAATTGGTGGTAAAATTTTATCGGTTAAGCTGTCGTAGTCGGTGCTGTATTTAGTCGGGTTTGTATTAGGTATTTCTTTATAATCTTGAGAAAACAGCTGCTGTTCACTCAGTTGTGATGTTGCCAGTAACTCTGTAAATTTCGCCGAAATGGCTGAACTTGCTGCTAATGCGACGTTTAAAATCGGTTGAAAGAATGCATCGTGGTCAACTTTATTAAGCTCTCTAAAAATAGTTTCAGATCCGAGTGATAAGTTAGACGCTTGATCTGAGATTGAGGTACTTTTTGTCGCCACTTCTGCGAGTAGGTGGCTAATGCTCCCAACCGAGGTGTTGATTTGTGCGGTTGCTTGTTGAAAAGCACTGACCGCGTGCTGCATGTTTTCAAGTGTTGAAGATGATTCACTAATATCATGGTTGATTGCTAAAAATGATTGAGTGACGTTTTCGAGTTCTTGTTTAACTGACTCACTGCGTGTTGATACTTGCTTCATATCGTCATTTGTTTGCAGGCTATTGGTATTTATTTCAGTTAGCATATCAGCAATTTGTTTCGTTGCTTGATTGGTTTTATTGGCAAGATTCCTAACTTCATCAGCAACAACAGCAAAACCTCTGCCTTGCTCGCCAGCGCGAGCCGCCTCAATTGCTGCATTAAGAGCGAGTAGGTTAGTTTGCTCGGCAATGGTTTGAATTACTTGGGTAATACTTTGAATATCTGTGGCACTTTGTAAAAGTAGGTCAAGTTGGTTTGCAACTTTATCAATGGAGCTTGATAACGAGTCTATTTGCTCTGTGGCCAATTGCAGGCGTTGATCTGCAGAGGTCGAGGCTTTTGCCGTTTGGATCATTGCTTGGTTAACGGTGGTTATATTGTTTGTCAGCTCGCTACTGTTGTGAGATAAGGCTTGTGTTGCTTGGTTTACAGATTCACTTTCGCTATAACAGCCATCAATTTCTTTGGCTAAACTGTCAACATAGAATGCAACTTCTGCCGCACCGATGGCGTTTTTCGACGTTGCCTTAGTGATATTATCAGCAACCTTAGTAATAACTGCATGCTGATCAGGTTCAGGCTTAACTTGAGCTTTTTTAGCAAAAACTTTCTCCCTAAAAAACATCAGTGCGCTTAGTGCGGTTAACAGTAGCGCGCTAACTAGGGTCAGCTGTGCAAGAAAGTACAGTACAGCAATAATGAAATAGATTAATGTATAAAACAGTAAGTTTAAATTCATGCCATTGGCCTTTTTTTATTGTAATTTTTAGTTTTGAATATAAAACAAACTAAATCAATTATTAAAAGGTCTTATATGGGCACAAATTCCTATTAAAAAAGCCAACCCTAGGGCTGGCTTTTTTAGTAATCTCTATAGCAATAATCTATATTAGTAATGAGCATCAACTCATTTTAGTAAGTTGCACTGCCTTTAGTACGTGGAAAGGCGATTACGTCACGTACGTTGCCCATACCAGTAACATAAGCAACTAAACGTTCGAAACCTAGGCCAAAACCAGAATGAGGCACTGAACCATATTTACGTAGGTCGCGGTACCAGCTGTAGTCTTCTTTGTTTAAGCCCATTTCGTCTAAACGCGCATCAAGTACATCAAGGCGTTCTTCACGTTGCGAACCACCAATGATTTCGCCAATACCTGGTGCTACAACATCCATTGCAGCAACGGTTTTACCGTCTTCATTCTGGCGCATGTAGAATGCTTTAATATCGCGCGGATAGTTTTTAATAACTACTGGTGCTTTAAAGTGTTCTTCAGCTAAATAGCGCTCGTGCTCAGATTGTAAATCTACACCCCATTCAACGGCGTATTCAAATTTCTTACCACAGCTTTTAAGAATTTCAACCGCGTCTGTGTAATCAACTTGGGCAAAATCTTTCTCAACAAATTCTTCAAGGCGGGTAATAGCCGTTTTTTCAACGCGTTGCGCAAAAAATTCCATATCATCACGGCGTTCTTCAAGTACCGCTTTGAATACGTACTTAAGCATGTTTTCAGCTAATTTGGCGATATCTTCTAGATCAGCGAAAGCCACTTCAGGCTCTACCATCCAAAATTCAGCTAGGTGGCGTGATGTGTTTGAGTTTTCAGCACGGAAAGTTGGACCAAAAGTATAAATTTTTGACATCGCTGAAGCGTAAGTTTCACCGTTTAACTGACCTGATACAGTAAGGAACGCTTCTTTACCGAAGAAATCTTCGCTGTAATCAATCTCGCCTTTATCTGTACGTGGTAGGTTTTGCATATCTAACGTTGATACGCGGAACATTTCACCTGCACCTTCACAGTCACTTGCAGTGATAATAGGGGTACTGATCCAGTAATAACCTTGCTCATGGTAAAAGCGGTGAATAGCTTGCGCTAAACAGTTACGTACACGTGTTACTGCACCAATCATGTTAGTACGTGGGCGAAGGTGAGCGTGTTCACGTAAATACTCAATGCTGTGGCGCTTAGCCGACATTGGGTATGAATCTGGGTTTTCTACCCAGCCAAGCACTTGTACGCTGTTTGCTTGAATTTCATATGATTGACCTTGACCTGCTGATTGTACTAAAACACCAGTAACTGACACCGAGCAACCAGCGGTTAGGCGAGTAACTTCATCATAATTATTAAGTGAATTAGGGACTACCGCCTGAATAGGATCAAAACACGAACCGTCATGAACGGCTAAAAATGAAATTCCTGCTTTTGAATCGCGGCGTGTACGGATCCAGCCTTTAATTGTTACTTGGCTGTCTACCGCAACCTTGCCTTTTAATAGCTCTGAAATCGCTAAGTGGCTCATCTTCACTCCAATGATATAAGTTGCCTACATTAATATGTGCGCCATTGCACTTGAACGGTGTATCTTACCTTTGAATGTAAAATAAAAAAACATTCAAAGGTAACTCTTTGCTTATTCTTTTGCATTTTTGTGATTTTTTGTCGTTTAAAACCTGTAACTTTAAATTTTCGTGATAAAAAATCACTGAGATCATAATTTAAAGGTGATTTTCACTGCGATCAAAATGGATTTTGTGGCATTATGTCAAATTACGGTATTTAAATTAACTTGCTAAATATATAGGTATTATGAAACAAGTCTTTATTTTACGTGGTTTACCAGGGTGCGGTAAGTCTTATTATGCGCAAAGCCTAGCGGATGAAATGGTCGCAGGCGATCAAAGCCAATACTTAATTTGTTCGACTGATGATTATTTTTATAATGAACAAGGTGACTATCAATTTGATAAGTTTAAATTGTCGCAATACCACAACTTGAATTTAGCTCGTTTTATAAATGCGTTGGCGCAAGATATCCCACTGGTCATTGTTGATAACACCAATATAAAAAAATGGGAATTCATAGCTTATAGCCAAGCTGCGATAGCTCTGGGTTACCAAGTTAAAGAGGTAATAGTGGGTGAGGTTAAAGATAAATCAATGCAGCATTTGTACGCCAAACGTAATAGCCACAACATACCACTCAAAATGATCAGCAAAATGGCTTACATGTTTGAGTGGTAACACGCTCACACTCTCGTAGGCTAAAAACCAGCAAAGTTTGAAAGCGCGCTATATTACTCATCTTTAGTAATGCTTAGCGGCGATTGCGGTATAAATCGCATCTGCCAACAAGGTTATATCCGCTTTGCTGCTAATATAGGGTGGCATTAAATAGATAAGCCGACCAAATGGACGGATCCAGACATTTTGACTAATGAAGAAAGCTTGGATTTTGGCAACATCGATTACACAATCAAGCTCTACCACGGCAATTGCACCAAGTGTTCTGACATTAACAACCTGTTCCAGCTCATTACAACGGTGTAATACTTGCAGAGCATCATTTAAATGGGCTATTTGCGCTTGCCAATCTTGTTCCATTAATAAATCAATACTTGCACAGGCCACTGCACAGGCGAGAGGGTTCCCCATAAAAGTCGGGCCATGCATTAATACACCGGCTTCACCTTCACTAATACCAATGGCTATTTTATCTGTGGTTAAGGTGGCAGATAAGGTCATCATTCCGCCTGTCAGCGCTTTGCCTATACATAAAATATCAGGCTCTATCTCTGCGTGTTCAACAGCAAATAATTTACCAGTACGGCCAAAGCCTGTGGCTATTTCGTCACAAATTAATAAAACATCATATTGCGTACACAATGCTCGCACGGTTTTTAAATATTCGGGGTGATAAAAATTCATGCCACCGGCATTTTGCACAATTGGCTCAATAATAAACGCGGCGATGTGTTGATGGTGCTGCGCAAAGCGCTGAGCAAGCTCATCTGCTTCATGTTGATCAAACGTTTCACCAAACTGGCTTTGCGGCGCGGGCACAAACACATGCTCTGGTAAAAAGCCTTGGTATAGCGAGTGCATTGAGTTAATAGGGTCACAAACACTCATGGCCGCAAAAGTATCACCATGGTAGCCCTTTAACGGCGTCATTAGTTTTTGCTTAGTCGTGATCCCTTGGCTAAGCCAATACTGCAACGCCATTTTGATTGCCACCTCAACACACACTGAACCGCTATCTGCTAAAAACACTTTTTGAAGTTGACTTGGTGTGATTGCAATAAGCTTTTTACACAGCTCTACAGCAGGTGCGTGGGTGAGTCCGCCAAACATTACATGACTCATTTTATCTACTTGCTCAATCGCGGCATTTTTTAATACCGGGTGGCCGTAGCCATGAATGGCACTCCACCAAGAAGCCATTCCATCAATTAGTATTTCGCCTGTAGCTAAGAAAATACGATTGTCTTGTGTGTGACTAACAGGGTACACAGGCAAAGGCTGAGTCATTGATGTGTAGGGGTGCCAGATGTGTTGGCGATCAAAATCAAGGTCTACTGAGTGTTTTTTATTCATTGGTAAACTTAATGTCGTTTGAGTTCGTTGACAATGTTACGCCAAGTCGTAGACTAAGCCAATATCACCGTCATGAAAAATAAAAAGAGAGAATTATGGAGTTTGCAGCTGTTCGCCACGATTGGACACATAAAGAAGTAAAAGCCTTATTTGAAATGCCGTTTAACGATTTATTATTTAAAGCGGCATCTGTGCATCGTGCTAACTTTAATCCTAACGAAGTGCAAATATCTACGTTACTATCAATTAAAACAGGCGCTTGCCCTGAAGACTGTAAATACTGTCCGCAATCAGGCCATTATAAAACAGATCTAGAGCGTGAGCGTCTCCTTGAAGTAGAAAAAGTGGTTGAACAAGCGCGTTTAGCAAAACAAAAAGGCGCAACTCGCTTTTGTATGGGGGCTGCGTGGTCAGATCCTAAAGACAGAGATATGCCTTATATTTCGCAGATGGTTAAAGAAGTTAAAGAGCTGGGTCTTGAAACCTGTATGACATTAGGCATGCTGGATAATCAAAAAGCCCATGCACTTCGAGAGGCCGGGCTTGATTATTACAACCATAACCTTGATACCTCGCCAGAATATTATCAACAAATCATCACAACTCGTACCTTTCAAGATCGTTTAGACACCATTGGTAATGTACGTGATGCGGGTATGAAAGTATGCTCGGGCGGTATTGTTGGTATGGGTGAGCAAGCAGCCGACCGTTTTGGTTTATTAATGCAATTGGCTAATTTACCGCAACAACCTGAAAGTGTGCCAATAAATATGTTAGTGAAAGTTAAAGGCACGCCACTGGAAAATGTCGATGACTTAGATCACTTTGAGTTTATTCGTACTATAGCCGTTGCGCGTATTATGATGCCACATAGCTATGTTCGTTTATCAGCAGGACGAACTGCAATGAATGAACAAATGCAATCAATGTGTTTTTTTGCTGGTGCTAATTCAATTTTCTATGGTGATAAATTGCTAACCACTGAAAACCCAGAAGCTGATGCTGATATGAACTTAATTAAAAAGTTAGGCATGAATCCTGAAAAACGTCATGACTACTCAGATGAAGCCTATGAAGCATCGTTATCGTCTGCGGTGGCAGATAAAGCAACTTCAGAGCTGTTTTACGAAGCATAATGGCATTTTCATATTTACAAGCGCATCTTCAAACTCGCCGCGAAGATGCGTTACTTCGTCAGCGCCATTTAATTACTCACGCTACGGCTCGTGAAATCACGGTTGCGGGTAAACACTATCTAAATTTTGCCAGTAATGATTATTTAGGGTTTGCTGAACAACCGTCTAGTTTGCTACATACACAAGCATTGGGAAGTCATAGCTCGCCGCTTGTAACAGGTTATCAACAGAGTCAGTATCAATTAGAGCGTTATCTGTGTGAGCAGCTTGGCTATCAAAGTGCCTTGCTGTTTAATAGTGGTTTTAGTGCTAATAGCAGCGTGCTGAAAGCGTTGTTTCAAGATAAGGCGACAGCACAAAATAGTGCTATTTTTCAAGATAAACTCAACCATGCCAGTTTAATTGATGGTGCTTTACACTCTCAGGCCGCCATGGTTCGCTTTAACCATAATGATACTCGGCATTTAACCTCACGTTTAGAAAAATCAACAGCGAAAAATAAGTTGATCATCAGCGAAGGGGTATTTTCGATGGATGGCGATCATGCACCCATTGCAACACTGCGCGATATAGCGAACAGTTATAATGCCTGGCTTATGATAGACGATGCGCATGGCTTTGGCGTATTAGGTGAAAACGGTCTGGGAAGTTGTGAGCAAATTAAACCAGAGCTTCTGGTGATCACCTTTGGTAAGGCTGTTGCAAGTAGTGGGGCGTGTGTATTAGCCAGCAAAGAGGTGATTGATTACCTTTTACAATTTAATCGTGATTATATTTATTCAACGGGGATGTCGCCATTAGTAGCCGAGATGACATTAACGCGGCTACAGCAAATAAGATCAGAAACAGGATCGCAGAAGCGCCAACAATTAGCCGATAACATTAGCTACTTTAAATTATTGGCAACTCAACATAGTCTTGCTGTGATGCCTTCAACCAGTGCTATCCAGCCAATTGTGCTAGGTTGTGCTGAGCACACTTTAGCTGTCGCAAACACACTTAAGGAGGCGGGAATTTGGCTTACGGCGATCCGCCCACCAACCGTGCCATTTAACACCTCGCGTTTACGTATCACCTTAACTGCAGCACATACTAAAGCGGATATTGAGTGCTTGATCGCTGCTTTGGTGAATGCACTATGATGGCTGTATCGATACCTGTTGTTGTTAATCAACAGCAACAAAAAAAGCACACTGCAGATAAATTTTCGAAAGCAGTGGTTGCTTACGCAGAACATGCGAATGTGCAAAAACGTGCTGCTACGGCGCTGTTAAAAAAAATAGCCAATGTTGAAAGTAATCACCCAATGGGTGAAGTGTGCATAGATATTGGGGCAGGACCAGGTGTTAATATCAGCCAACTTAAGCAACATTTTGCTCAGGTTTATGCTGTTGACCTCAGTTTTGAAATGCTCAAACTAGCGAAGAACTCAACTGCGTCATTATGTGCTGATATGGATGCGTTACCATTACTAAGCAACAGTGTCGATGTCATATTCAGTAATTTTGCCGTACAATGGTCGAGTAATTTAGCTGAGCTGTTACAAGAGCTTAACCGAACGCTCAAACAAAAAGGGCGGGTTTACTTAAGTTGCGTGGTTGATGGTTCACTGGCTGAAATAGCCACTGCATTTGCAAAAGTAGATCAACAAAGTCATGTTAACTCGTTTCATAGCGTTGCTCAGTTAAAAAAATACAGTGCTAAAGCTGGGTTCATAATTAATAGTTGTGATCAGGTGTGTTATCAAGATGCGTATCAATCGCCAATGGCTGCACTGCGTTCATTAAAAGCGATTGGAGCAACTAATCAATTGGGAACACAGAAACGTCAAGGGTTATTAACGCGTCATGCGTTACAGCAAGTGTGTGCAGCTTACCCATTAACAGATAAGCAAGCCATGGTGAGTTATCAGGTTGTTTTAATGGAATTAACCAAAGTATGAATGAATTTTTTGTCACAGGCACTGATACCGATGCCGGTAAAACTCACGTTAGTTGTTTATTATTAAAATTATTAGCGCAACATAAAAAACGCGCGTTAGGCTTTAAGCCCCTAGCCGCAGGTGCAGAATATGCCTTTGGCGAATTGGTTAATGAGGATGCATTGGCGTTAATGGAAAGTGCCAGTGTTTCTGCATTCTATAAAGAAGTTAATCCGTTTGTTTTTGCCCCACCAATTGCCCCTCATATTGCCGCAGCAAAGGTAAATGAGCTACTTTCAGTTGAAAAAATTAGCCAAACATATAGTCAGTTAAAGCAAAAAGACACTGACTATATACTTACCGAAGGCGCTGGTGGCTGGGCATTACCAATAAACGACGATGAGTATTTGTATGATTGGGTAAAAGCACAGCAGTTACCTGTAATATTAGTGGTGGGTATGAAATTGGGTTGCTTAAACCATGCATTCTTAACCGCGGCACATATGCGTGCTTTAGGCGTTAATTGTGTAGGCTGGGTTGCTAACGAAGTTGATCCTAACATGGCTGAGTACGACGCTAATCTTAAATCATTGCAACAACGCCTGCCTTTTCCGCTATTAGCGATAAGCCCATACAGTACTGGCACACCTAAACTAAAAATTTATCAAACTTTGCTTGATATTTTAAAGCTGCGCCCATAGTTATTGAAAATGGATAGTTGACATAGTTTGTCATTATTTCACTAAAAATGATTGCTTTTTAAATGGCTCAGTTTACTATCTGACTATTCTCAGATTTATAATTTTATTAAGTAACGGTTTTAAATATTATTTTTTAACTAGGTCGTTACTTAATACAATTGAAGTTACACTGAGGAAATTATGAAACGTGTTGTGTTGTTTTTACTTACTAACTTAGCCGTTATGCTTGTTTTAGGCATAGTGTTATCTATTTTAATGAGTGTGTTTGGCATTAGTAATCGCAGTTTAGGCGGGATATTAATGATTGCCACAGTATTTGGTTTTGGTGGCTCTTTTATATCTTTATTTATGTCAAAATGGATGGCGAAAAAATCCACGGGTGCGTATGTTATCGAGCAACCGCGTAACGAAACGGAACATTGGTTAGTAAATACAGTTGCTGCGCAGGCTAAAAAAGCTGGTATTGCCATGCCAGAAGTGGCGATCTACGACAGCCCTGAAATGAATGCGTTTGCAACAGGGCCAAGTAAAAATAATTCATTAGTTGCAGTAAGCTCTGGTTTATTACAACACATGGATCAAGATCAAGCTGAAGCGGTGCTGGCCCATGAGGTTTCACATGTTGCTAATGGTGATATGGTGACGCTTACATTGATCCAAGGTGTAGTGAACACCTTTGTCATTTTTATCGCAAAAGTACTTGCCGGAATCGTTGGCAATTTTATCAATAGTGACGAAGAAGAGGGTGGCAGCAGTTGGACTTATTTCTTGTTTGATATGATATTCCAAGTTCTATTTGGTGTATTAGCAAGCGTTATTGTTGCTTATTATAGTCGTAAACGTGAATTTGCAGCTGATGCAGGTGCCGCACATTTAGTGGGTGCACAAAAAATGCGTTCCGCACTTGAACGACTTAAACAGAATCACCCTTCACAGTTAGAGGGATCAATGATGGCGTTTGGTATTGCAAGCGGTAAAGGGGTTGCTGAGTTATTTTCATCGCATCCACCGTTAGACGATAGAATTAACGCTCTACGTTGATCAAGTTTAAACAAAAAAAGCCAGCAAAATGCTGGCTTTTTTTGTGATGCAAATTTACTAATTATTATCTAGTTACAGCCTTTTTGAATTGGTTGTGTTGTTACATTCACAACAAAGTCATTGTAGTCTTTGCCATTTTGATCTTCCCAATATTGTTTATTACCATATTTTTTATAGGAAGTTTTAAGATTGTTGGATTTGCCATCAACGGCTAACACATAAGTGATTGAGTCACTTGCCTTAACATCGTAATAGCCGGCAGCGCCACGTTCATCTAATAGCTTAATATATTGGTTGTTTACCTTAATACCCCAGTCATTATTATAAGCTGAATTTTCAGATATAAATGTATACTGGATGCGTGTGTAATCTTCAGGCACACATTGAGCGTCATCATTTAAAATCTCAGCAGGTAATGAGTTAGAACCGATAACATTAAGCTGTGCAACGGTGTTGATAGTAAATGTTTTAGTTTCACTGTATTCATCGTTATCGACTGTTGGAATTGTTATCGTGGCTGTTGTTTCACCCGCGGGGATAGTCACGGTTTGATCTGAAAAACTGTAATCGCTGTGAGTGGCCGTTCCAACCGTTGTTGATACATAGATTTCACTGTCTTGCTCATAACTATTACTCAGTTTAAGTTGATAAGATAGTGCGTTACCTTCATCAACTGAGTCTGCAATGGCTGTTAAAGTAAAACTTGGGATATCAGATACAGTACAAACAGGAGCGGCATAACATGCTACTGACTCATTAAAGTTTGTGGCAAGGTCGTTGATACGCACTGGAAAATCAGCAACATGGCAGGTATTACCGGTGTTTTTATTTACTTTATATACCTGAGATTTATTAGAGTGCCCAAGATCAGTTAAGATCGTACGGCTTAATAAAATATCGCCTTGTTGATCAAGTGCAGCACCTGTTACGGTTGTTAAGTTGTGATCAGACAATTTTGTTGCAGCTAAATTATTAACATCAACAGAGTATAAAGACGTGCTGGTTACTAAAATTAGTTCGCCATTTTTAAACACCATATCGCCACGCCAAATACCTTGGTCATTTTCAAGGCCTGATATTTCGCCTAGTAATACCGTTTCTGCGGTATCAGGAGCAATGCTATACAACTTGTTTTTATACGAACCGAGTAAGCGATTATTTTGTTGATCAAACACTAAACGATACATGTTGCTAGTTCTACCAACTTCAACATGTTCGTTGGTGTCTAAATCAACATAGGCTAATTTAATATATTTAAATTTACTGCCACTAATAGGTAATGATTTTAATTCAGTAGAGTTAAAGTTTAGGTGTTCTACGTCAACTTGGTATTCCATTGGACGTGGAGCAGAAATATAATACAAGCGATTCGTGTCTGTTACATGGGCAAGTGCAGAAGAACTGTACTTTGCTCGCGAATGTGCTTGAGTTTGTTGTGTGTACTCATCGAGTTTAAATACAATACCGGTGTCACCACGGCCTGCATTTATACCATAGAGTTGTCCTGTACATTGATTTGCTTGCGCAACTTGCAAAGATGAAAGGAGAGCGACAGCAACTGTCGTCATTTTTAGTGCTGATTTCATAGTGTGTAGCCTTAAACTAACGTCCATCGATACAGCTATAGTTAGTTTGAGGTAATTACAGTATGGTTTATAGCTGGTCTATCCTTAATCCCAAAACTGTATTGCTTAATTCCTATAAGCCGAGCGCATCCGTTATTAACCTCAAGGTATGGAGTAATTATCCTAATGCTTGGCTGCAAAATCAACAGATGCGCTCAATGAGTTGCAATTTAGACACAAAATGCTGGCAAAAATGCAACCGATATTAAGACTAAAGAATTGCTTTTGTTTCTGATTTAGGTGTTTTTTGTGGTGTGTTGTTCGCGTGCAAGTTGATTAGGTAGGAGTTGCTCTATTATTTCACGTGCTGATAATGTGTAACGCACACCATCAAACATAACAGATGTAAACTCATCAATGCTGGTGATACCCGTTAAAGTCCACCCTTCACCACGTTCAGGGCAATAAACAGTTGTTGTAGGTTGTATTACTTTAAATTCATCGCTCATAAATTGATTGCTGTGTTATTAACTTGTATGCACGGTATCTTAAGGCAATAATAGTGTGCTTTAAAGCTGTAACTTAATTTTATTTATGAACCCTGTGTTTGCACTATCCCGAATTACATTAAAGCCAATTACTCACAAAGATTGTAGTGCGCTTTGGGGGATTTTATCTGATCCGCTAGTTGCTCAATATAATGACTATTGTGTACCAATTACACGAAATGAGGTAAAGCAATTGATCCAAGATGATATTTCAGGTATGTATGAAGGGCGCTCTTTACGGTTTGCATTGTATTTAATAAATACCTCCACTTTAATTGGCTGTATTGGTTTATATGATATTGAGCAGGAGAGTGCTTGGTTAGGTTTTGAATTATCTCCAGAATATTGGGGAAATGGCTTTATGTCTGAAGCATTAGCATTTATGCTAACAAATATGAAAACCGTGACAGGGCTGTTAAACAACGATAACTTAAATATCATGAATCTACATGCAAAGGTGGCACTGGAAAATAGCCAAAGTCAGCAATTACTGCGTCGCTTTAAATTCACACATATAGAGAGTAAGCATTGGATGTATACATTTTAAATCATATTTTGTTACATAACTTTTGTTTAAGTCAGAGTACAGAAAGGGTACATTTTTTAAATCAATCTACACCTAAGCGTTATGATGACTTTATTGGAAAAATTTAATCGAACTTTAATTAGTCGTGTTTTGTGTATAGTAACCCTGACTGCAGCTGCCGTTGTTATTTATAAATATAAGGCACATTACACTTCAAATTTCAAAGATGTGACTATTTATTCGCAGGTGTTGAACGAAAATAGAAAAGTATTTATTCGTTTACCGAGTAGTTTTGAGCCAAAAAAACGTTACTCCTTGATTATTAGAACCGACGGTAACTTTAATTTAGCGCAATGGGATTCTGTAATGGCTGAGTTACCCGCTCAGCAAGACACAATTTTAGTGTCGATCCCTAATCAATTTTGGACCGATACGAGAAATCGTGATTTAGTCCCGCCGTATGCACGCCAAGATGTAAATACCCAGCCGAGACCTGCAAATGAAAATGCGCCAGAAATATTTGGTCAAGCTGATAAGTTTTTAACTTTTATAGATAGTGAATTATTACCTTATTTAGAGTCTCACTACAATTTAACTAATAATCGCGTATTATCTGGTTATTCAGCTGGTGGCAGTTTTGTTTTATACACGATGAGCACTAAGCCTTGGTTGTTTAATGGTTACTTTGCATTTAGCCCAGCGGCTTGGTATGACGATATGACTGTAGTGACAGAATTCAACCAGTTCTTATTAGAGCGTAAAGCTCAACAAGCTAGTACACAGCCCTTATTTTTATATCTTACTGTAGGTGGTGATGAGCACCCTTTAATGTTGAGTGCGTTTAATTTGCTGCAAGAGAAACTTACTATGAATGCTTCGAACATTTCCTGGTATAGTAAGGTTAATAAAGGCCTGAATCATTCTACCAACCCAATACATAGTGTAAGACCAGCGTTAGCTGTTTATAATTCGCAATGATATGAATTATTTAAAAGAACACATCATACCCTATAGTCTAACCTGAAATCTTAACTACAAACCTAATAATGACGTTAGTTATCAAAAGAAGGTAATTAAATTATTAAAGTGATCAGAGTAGGGGAAGAAGAGTAAAAGTTTCCAGCAACCCTGACAAAACTCCTACTATAAATGCAGCATACGGATTAAGTTATACTCAGTATCAGCGCAGTACTGTAAAATTACAACAGCCTGCGCTAACAAGCCCTTACTTCACGAAATGAAAGTAATACTGAGTAATTAACTAACCTATTTCGTAAAAAAGCGCGAACGGCGAGGCTTAATAATTTATAAGTAGAGCACACGTTAGCTATAAAATTATTAGTATGACGTTATGCGCCGCGCAATTTATAAAGGAGTAGTGACGTTAGAGTTAGCAACGATCACTTTATTGAATCTAACTCATCGTATTTGATCAAATGACAGAGAGCTTATTAGTGAGCTGACGTAACATTTTTTCCGGTTGTGGGTTTTGTTCATTTAACCCTGAAATTACCGTCATAAAGTAACAATCCAACATAACGGTTGCTTTAATATCATCAAACTCAGGTTGTTCACTGAACAAACGCTGTTTGAACTCATTTAGTTGCTGCTCGAAAAAAGTAGTTTGCCAAATCATATCGCTTATTAATATCTTACTAAACTCTTTATTGTTGCAATAAAATTCAAACAACGCTAAGGCATAATGTCGCAGTTTTAAACGCGGGGCATGCTGGGTATCTGTTAGGCTTGACTGATGAATAATAACGTTAATTTGTTGCTGCATACCCGCTTTAAGTATGTCAATCTTATTCTCAAAATGACTAAATACCGTACCTACTGCAACGTTTGCTGCTTTGGCTATTTCTCGTGTTGATGTTTGCTCATAACCTTGTTCTAAAAATAACAACCACGCACTTGTTAGAATTTTATTATAAGTCTTTTCTTTTTTATTCATTTATTTCAGCATCTTAAAATTTAATACAGCATAGTAATGGATTATACATTGTAAAAATGACTGCGCTCAATTATATTTATGAGCATGCTCAATTTTAAAAGGATGTCATATGAATACTATTAAGCTCATCATAGGTTACCTGTTATTTGTTCCGTTTATTATTTTTTATTCTTACATGTTAGGACCTGTACTGAAAGCAATTTTATTGCCCGGTGGCATGCTGTTGTTGTGGCTCATACTTGGTCCAAAAGCGGGGTGTTTGGCGTTTAAACAGGCATTTTTTAATCAAAATAAGCGAAAAAAATAGGCACGTTTTATACAGTTAGGCTGGTTTAGCATAATAGCCAGCCTAACTGCTAAAGCTTATAAAGTGTAATGGAACCCGATCGCAATACCATCGTCTTCTGATAAACCCATTTGATACTCTTGCTCTTTATCTGCACTTGTGAAGTCACTAAAATCTTTACGTGCCTCTATGTACACTATGGTGTCTGCATCAAATAAATAGTGGATGCCAAAAACACTAAATTGACGTTTAAAATTGTCATTAGGATCGGCATTAAAGTTCGGTTGTATAACGTAATCTGTCCCAGCATCAAATATGTTATAAGCGACAAATGTACGAATGTCATTTTCAAATCGATAGGAAAGTAACGACTCTAAACCCACTGCATCTTTGATCAATCGGCCTAAATTATCGGTATCGTGATTCTCGTTTTTATTAATATTAGCCGCAAAATAGATACCTTTACTGTCAAAGTTTCCCCAGGTTACCCCTGCGCCATAAATAAAATCATTGACTGATTGAAGTCGACCACTTGTGTAGTTAACATTTAGCTCGCCGCGGTTAAACCCTGCGGTGAGTTTCAAGTCTGTGTTTACAGAGTAGGTAACAGCAGCTCCATAGGTAGAATTAAACTCTACTTGTTGGGCAATATTGCTGCCATTTTCCCACAATGTTTGGCAAGCAGACTCTGAAATAGCCTCAATATCACAAGTGTAAAAGTCATTATTTTTAAACTGCACCTGAGCTACAAAGCTAAAATCGCCATAATTATTTCGATACTGCAATAACTTATCGCCTCGTCCGGTGCCGTTAATTGCGCCATCATCTTTATTATAAGTGTAAACACCGGCGGCATTACCATCCCAAACTAAGCTGTAATTGGTGCTGTACACAACGTCGTACCATGCGCCCCATTGTTTTCCAACGGTTACTTGACCATATTTTTCATGGGCAATACCCACATAACCTAAGCGGTTGTATAAGAACTCATCTTGAATAGATTCAAAGCGATTGTTATACAGGATATCACTACTACCAACAGGGTTTACCCCCCATTCAAGTAATGCCAGTGCAGTCCATTGATTTTTAAGTTTGCGACTAAAATCAAAACTGATCCGTGATGCACCGTTAACTATTTCTGTCTGTCCCTGAGTATGAATGACTCGGGCGTCGATAAACCCGCCAATGGTCACGTTATTTGTGCCGTCGTCGTATAGCTCAACAGCACTTACATTTGGAGCTACTACGATGCTAGAGGTGAGGATCAGTCGTGCTAACTTGTTCTTCATTCCGTTTTGCCTTGTACTAAAATTCGTATCTTTTATAGGTATGGGCGCAGCCTAACAAAGCTAAATTTAGGGTAAAGTGAAAAAATATCATCAAAAAACAATAGAGGAAATTTGAAAACCACTTTTCGACTATTCTGTAAGCAAGTGTAACAAATTAAGGGTTAAAATGATGATTACTAAAGCGCGTTGACATCAGTTTAGTGCTTTACTTTTTAATTACAAGTTAGGGGAAGTGGACTTGTAGCCCAGCTAATAATACATGGAAAAATTGACCATAATCATATAGACTTCGGCCAATTTTATTTTATGATTTCCCCGTTGGAGGGTAGCGCTATCATTAGTACAGCTAATATCACCATGCAATTTGGTGCTAAACCATTATTTGAGAATATTTCTGCTAAATTTGGCGAAGGTAACCGTTATGGTTTAATTGGTGCAAATGGATGTGGTAAGTCAACATTTATGAAGATCTTAAGCGGTGAGCTTGAGCCTTCTGCTGGTAATGTCAGTACCGATCCTAATGAACGCGTTGCCAAGCTGAATCAAGATCAGTTTGCTTACGAGGAATATTCTGTTGTTGATACTGTGATCATGGGCCACAAAGAATTGTGGGCGATCAAACAAGAGCGTGACCGCATCTATAGCTTACCTGAAATGAGCGAAGAAGATGGTATGCGTGTTGCTGATCTAGAAACCGAATTTGCTGAAATGGACGGTTACTCTGCCGAGTCTAAAGCTGGTGAGTTACTGATGGGTGTGGGTATCGATACGGCACAGCATTATGGCCCAATGTCTGAAATCGCTCCAGGTTTTAAATTACGTGTATTGCTTGCTCAGGTACTATTTTCAGATCCTGACATCATGTTACTCGATGAGCCTACCAATAACTTGGATATTTACACCATCAAGTGGCTTGAAGATGTATTGAATCAACGTGATTGCACTATGATCATCATTTCCCATGACCGTCACTTTTTAAACTCTGTCTGTACGCACATGGCAGATATTGACTATGGTGAGCTACGTATTTACCCAGGAAACTACGATGAGTATATGTTTGCAGCAACTCAAGCGCGTGAACGTTTATTAAGCGAAAATGCGAAGAAGAAAAGCCAAATAGCTGAACTACAACAATTTGTATCACGCTTCTCAGCCAATGCGTCAAAAGCGAAACAAGCGACATCGCGTGCTAAACAGATTGATAAAATTCAGTTGGATGAAGTGAAAGCATCTTCTCGCCAAACGCCGTTTATTCGTTTTGAACAAGAAAAGCAATTATTCCGTAATGCCCTAGAGTTAACCAATCTAGCACAAGGCTTTGATGACATGCTTTTCTCTGGTCTTGAAGGCTTAGTTGAAGTTGGTGAGCGCATTGCGATCATTGGTGAAAATGGTGTTGGTAAAACCACATTATTAAATACGCTAGCTGGGCGTTTAGCACCAAAGCAAGGTGAATATAAATGGTCTGAAAACCATAATATTGGTTATTATGCACAAGATCATGCTGATGAATTTGCAACAGATATGAATTTATTCCAGTGGATGGAACAATGGCAACAAGAAGGTGATGATGAGCAAGTTGTTCGTAGCTTCTTAGGCCGTATGTTGTTTTCACAAAATGATATTAAAAAGTCTGTAAAAGTGATTTCTGGTGGTGAGCAAGGTCGTATGTTGTTTGGCAAGATCATGATGCATAAGCCAAATATCTTGTTGATGGATGAACCAACTAACCACATGGATATGGAATCAATCGAAGCGCTCAATCTTGCACTTGAAGCCTATGAAGGCACTCTGTTATTTGTTTCTCATGATCGTCAATTTGTATCGTCAATTGCCACCCGTATCTGGGAAATAAAAGACGGTAAAATCATCGATTTCCGAGGCACTTACTCTGAGTATTTAGCGAGTAAAGAAGCTTAAGAGTTATTTATTAATAAAGCCATGCATGTCATGGCTTTTTTATTGTCTAATGGTTGCAAATTCATAATTATTGCCTTGTCTAAGTGGTTTTTAATGCTAACTGAACCTCGCATCTTGAGGAGGTTTGGGTATATAATACCGACCATAAATGCGGACATTAGTCCGCTATAAGTATTAAAACTATTACTGAGGAGTATTTATGACTGTTGGCATTATTATGGGTTCCAAATCAGATTGGCCAACGATGGAACACGCAGCAACCATGCTAGAAAAGTTTGGTATAGCATACGAAACTAAAGTTGTCTCAGCTCACCGTACTCCTCAACTTCTAGCTGATTACGCAAGCTCAGCTGCAGAACGTGGTATAAAAGTGATTATTGCTGGTGCCGGTGGTGCAGCGCACTTACCGGGTATGGCTGCTGCATTTACTTCTTTACCTGTTCTTGGTGTTCCTGTGAAGTCTAAAACATTAAATGGCATTGATTCGTTGTTGTCTATTTGCCAAATGCCAAAAGGTGTGGCTGTTGGCACTTTAGCGATAGGTGATGCAGGTGCTGCCAATGCAGGTTTACTTGCGGCACAAATTTTAGGTTGTCAGCAACCTGAAATTTTTGCCAAAGTTGAAGCATTCCGTAAAGAACAAACCGAGACTATTTTAGCTAATCCTAATCCAGCAGAGTAATATGACTATCTTAATTTTAGGCGCTGGCCAATTAGCTCGTATGATGAGCTTGGCTGGTGCGCCACTGAATTTAAATGTAGTTGCCTATGATGTGGGCAGCGAACAAATTGTTCATCCACTTACTGGACAGGTGTTTGAGACAACTTTGGCACAAGCAATCGTGGACGCGGATGCAATCACAGCTGAGTTTGAACATATTCCTGATGATGTACTTACACAATGTTGTGCCAGTAATAAGTTTTATCCAGGTAAAGCGGCAATCAAAACTGGAGGCGATCGCGCTCTGGAAAAAGCGTTACTTAGCAAAACGGGTGTTCAATGTGCACCATATCAGTTAATTACTGAAAAAGCGCATCTAGAGCAAGCAGTTGCTACCTTAGGTAAGCCTCTAGTGATCAAAACCTGTCAAGCAGGTTACGATGGTAAAGGGCAGTGGCGCTTAAAATCTGACGATCAAATTGAACAGATCTGGTCTGAAATGGCTGATTTTATTGCCTCAGGAACACCGCAAGCTCCGCACTCAATTATTGCTGAGCAGA
This sequence comes from Pseudoalteromonas sp. S1727, assembly GCF_005886375.1. Taxonomy (NCBI): domain Bacteria; kingdom Pseudomonadati; phylum Pseudomonadota; class Gammaproteobacteria; order Alteromonadales; family Pseudoalteromonadaceae; genus Pseudoalteromonas; species Pseudoalteromonas sp. S1727. The sequence continues at coordinate 5,547 of NZ_PNDT01000109.1, read as the reverse complement.
TGATCCCATTTGACCGTGAAGTATCTATCATTGGTGTACGTGATAAACGTGGTAATACTGCAATTTATCCTCTCACTGAAAACCAGCACACCAATGGTGTTTTAACGCTATCAGTGGCTGGTAAAGAAAAATCAGCAATTCAACAACAAGCTGAAGATGCATTTAATAAGCTTGCCAGCGAACTTGATTACGTTGGCGTGTTAGCTATCGAGTTTTTTGATGTTGACGGCCAGCTATTAGTTAACGAAATTGCACCACGTGTACATAACTCAGGTCATTGGACACAGCAGGGCGCACATTGCAGTCAGTTTGAAAATCACATGCGCGCAGTTGCAGGTCTACCACTAGGTTGCACTGAACTTCAGCGGGTCACTGCGATGATCAATGTGCTTGGGCAGTCAGCTATCCCTGATCAAGTACTGAGTGTGCCTAGTGTCACCAGTCACTGGTATGGCAAAACGGCTAAACCGGGACGCAAAATGGGGCATATTAATGTCTCAGCAAATAACCTCCATGAACTTGGAGAGCGTTTAGCGAAGCTTACAGAGTACCTTCCTGAGGATAAGTACCCCGGAGTATTAGCCGCTAGTACTGCGCTGATTTTAAATTAATCATAAAAAGCCGAGTTTATCTCGGCTTTTTATTGATCTTCACAGCGTTATCGTCATGTTATCGTATTTGCTTTTTTTATGGCGTTATTTATGTCAGGCTGCATCGCATTCGATACTGCAATTTTTAGCAGTTGGTAGTTTATATTTCAGCCTGTGCTTTTCATTTTGGTTACACTAACAGTAAAGTTTGTTTCTAAGGAACAGTATGCTTTTCTCAGACAGCATTAAAAAACCTTTTTATCTCATTTTATTGGGCTTATGTATTACACCCATGATAGGCGGTGGTACAGCGCTCATTCTTGGTGCCTTGTTTGCCATTATATTAGGTAACCCCTTTTCTGAATTATCACAAAAAGCCAGTAAATGGATGCTTAAAGCGGCTGTTGTCGGCCTCGGCTTTGCAGTTGATTTTAATCAAGTCATTGAAGTTGGCCGCAGTTCTTTGGTATTAACTATTGTCAGTATTACAGCCATTATTGGCTTAGGTGAAATATTAACGCAAGTATTTAAGTTAAATCGTAATACTGGGGTGTTAATTTCTTTTGGTACTGCGATATGTGGCGGCAGTGCCATTGCGGCTATGGCCCCAGTAATTAAAGCCAAAGATCACGAAGTGGCTGTTGCACTTGGCGTGGTGTTCTTATTAAATGGCGTGGGCTTATTGCTGTTTCCTTCAATTGGCCATTACTTTAATTTAAGCCAAGAACAATTTGGTTTATGGGCTGCATTGGCAATTCATGATACCAGTAGTGTAGTCGGAGCGTCAGCCGCGTATGGTGCAGTAGCGCTAAGTATTGCCACAACGGTAAAACTGACCAGAGCGATGTGGATCATTCCTTACACGAGCATTGCTGGGGTGTTTTGGCGCTCTGAAGAGAAAGCCAGTATTCCTTTATTTATTATTGGCTTTTTAGCCGCTGCGTTGATCAATACCTATTTGCCACAGTTTACCGACACATGGCAACTTATTAACACTATAGCAAAACAATTATTAGTTATGACGTTATTCTTAATAGGCAGTGGTTTATCAATTTCAGTATTGAAACAAGCAGGACTTAAGCCCTTTATAATGGCTATTATTTTATGGATAGTGGTCAGTAGTGTGATTTTATTATTAATTGTAGATGGATTCATAATATGAACAGTAAGTTTTGTATGGCTGCACTGACAAGTGCCATGCTTTTTAATGGTTTGATAAACAGTGCAGAAGCCGCAAATACACTGAGAGTGGCAACATTCAATGTCAGTATGGATGCAACAAACTATACCGTGCAAGGTCAAGCAGTAGAGCCGGATGCACTGACAAATGCACTACAAAATAAGCATCCACAAATTAAAAACATTGCTGAGATCATTCAACGTATTCGCCCTGATATATTGCTATTAAACGAGTTTGATTACATCAGTAAAGCGCAAGGTATTGATTACTTTAATGCCAACTATCTAGCAGTAAGCCAAAATAAACAACCCGCTATTAATTATCCGTATACCTATATTGCCCCTGTAAATACGGGCTTAAAAACCCCATTTGATTTAGACCACGATGGCCAAGCCAGCGGTACTAAAGGGGATGCCTTTGGTTTTGGCTTTTTTGAAGGCCATTATGGCATGGCGATACTTTCTCGTTATCCAATAGATTTCGATAAAGTCAGGACATTACAAACATTTAAATATAAAGATATGCCAAATGCCCAAATGCCTATTGACCCTAAGACAGGCGAAAATTGGTATAACCAAGAGCAATGGCAAGAATTACGGTTAAGCTCCAAATCATTTTGGGATTTACCAATTACAGTTAAAGGAAAAACCTTACATGTTCTGGCTTCACATCCTACGCCGCCAGTATTTGATGGTGATGAAGACCGAAACGGCAAACGTAATCATGATGAAGTACGCTTAATTAAAGATTATATTGCTAATGCAGACTACTTATACGATGACAACGGTGTAAAAGGAGGCTTAGCTCCACAATCACGGTTTGTGGTTGTAGGGGACTTAAACGCAGCCCCGGAGGGGGATAAAAAGCGGCCTAATACAACAGACCAATTGTTAAAAAACCCATTGATAAATAGTCAATTCGTGCCAACCAGCAAGGGGGCTAAAACCAGCTACAGTGAAAAATATGCAGCGGCTTATACTGCTTATTGGCAAGCTCGTGTAGATTATGTATTACCTTCTACATATGGAATAGATGTGCACGACGGGGGGGTATTTTGGCCTGTTAAAAGTAGTGAGTTATACCGATTAATTAAAGATCGTAATGCTTCATCAGATCACCGTATGGTGTGGTTAGATATTTCATTGCAGTAAGCTTGTTATTAAACAGCAAAGTTTGGCGATTTATCTGAAATAATTGCTATTACATAGGTGCTTCTGATTAAATTAAGGCAATTCCAATAACCTTACAGAAGCCCTATGATTTTTAAATCTTCTACTAAAAAAACCTTAGTTGCATTAAGTGTTGCATCAAGCTTTATCTTAGCGGGTTGTCAATCAACCGCATCTACGCCAATTGAGCAGCCACAGGCTGCAATCGCAACGGTTGTGGCAACACCTGCTCATACCGGCACTGCAGCAATTACGCTCGAGCAAGCAATGGCTCACCCTGATTGGTTAGGTCGCCAAGCTGAACGTGCTTTTTGGGCCGCAGATTCAAAAACGGTTGTGTATGCGCAAAAACAACAGGGTAATGAGCTAAGAGATTTATACACTCAAGCAGTGAATAGCCAAGCTGCCAGCCAAGTCGCGCTAAATAAATTACATACATTAGGCGCGGCAAATGCTGTTTATTCTGCAGATCGCACGATTCAAGCTTATGTGTTTGAAGGCAACATATTTGTTAAAAATATCAATTCGGGTGTTATTACACAAATTACACACGACAGCGCTAAACAATCTAAGCCACAATTTTTAACCGATGGTAATTTAGCGTACCGCCAAGGTAACACTTTTTATAAAGTGGATTTAGCAACAGGGCAACAAACGGAAATTGTTAATTTACACTTAAGTGATGCGCCGCAAGGTATTGCTGAGCCTGCAACTTATATTGCCAAAGAGCAACATAAACTCATCGATTACATTGCGCTGACGCACAAAAACAAAAAAGATAAACAAGCTCGTAAAGAGCAAATTAATGCACAAAACTCATCGATTGCAAATGCACAATTTTATTTAGGCAAAGGTAATGAGCTGGCTGATGTGCAACTATCACCTAATGGCAAAGCCTTAATTGCCGTGGTTAAAGAAAGTCGTGTATGGCGAGATGAAAGCGATATAATGCCAAATTATATTGCCGGTGATGCAGGTGTCAAAGCTGAAAAAGTACGTCGTCGTGTTGCTGATGAAAAACCAATCTCATCGGAAGTTATTTATATTGATTTAGTTGAGAAAAAGCAATCTACACTGGCATACGATACTTTACCTGGCTTTGATGAAGATGTGTTAGCGGCAGTTAAAAAAGAAAACTTCGCTCGTGAAGGCAAAACCTACGAATCGAAAAAATCACCACGCGCTATTAACTTGATGATGGATTGGGGCTGGAACCAAAGTGCGATTGTTTGGAACAAAGCCGGAACTCAAGTTGCCATTATGCTCGAAGCTTGGGACAACAAAGATCGTTGGTTGGCTACTGTTGATATTGAAAACTCAAAACTAGTTTCACAACACCGTTTACACGATGATGCATGGGTTAACTATGCGTATAATGATTTTGGTTGGTTAAATAACACCGATACTTTGTATTATTTATCAGAAGAGACGGGTTATAGTCACATTTATAAGAAGCCACTAAACGGTAAAGCAACGCAACTTACCAAAGGTCAATTTGTCGTTTCTAACCTTACTCTAACAGCTGATGATAGCGCAATTTATTATAAAGCGAACGTTGAGCATCCAGGCCTTTATGAGATCTATCGTGTAGACCCTGCTAATGCAACGTCTGAGCAAGTGACTAATTTAGACGGCATGACTGATTATAAGTTAAGCCCTGATCAAAGTAAGTTATTGTTAACGCACTCAAAGGTCATGTCGCCTCCAGAGTTATATGTCGCAGATGCGAAAGCTAATACAACAGTCACCCAGCTTACACATACCGTATCTGGTGAGTTTTTAGCAAAGCAATTGATCGCGCCAAAAATTGTTGCGGTTCCATCAAGTCATACAGAACAACCAATCTACGCGAAAGTGTACTATCCTGCTGATTACGTAGAAGGAGAAAGCGGCAAAAACCGAAAAGCCGTTATTTTTAATCATGGTGCCGGTTATTTGCAAAACTCGCACATGGGTTGGTCTGGTTACTTCCGTGAGTTTATGTTTCATTCTCTATTAGCCTCTGAAGGTTATGTGGTAATGGATATGGATTATCGCGCTTCAAAAGGCTATGGACGTGACTGGCGTACTGCAATTTACCGTCAAATGGGCACACCGGAAATTCAAGATTTAGCCGATGGTGTCAGCTGGATGGCTGAGAATGCTAATGTTGATACCGGCTCAGTTGGCACTTATGGGGGGTCGTACGGTGGCTTTATGACGTTTATGGCCTTGTTTACTCAACCGGATTTATTCCAATCAGGTGCTGCACTGCGTCCTGTTACAGATTGGGCACATTATAATGGCCCATACACTTCAAACATCTTAAACCATCCAGATGTTGATCCTATTGCGTACGAAAAAAGCTCACCAATTTATTATGCTGAGGGACTTAAAAATCGCTTATTGATCAATGCACCAATGGTTGATGATAATGTATTTTTCCAAGACTCAGTACGCTTAGTACAACGCTTGATTGAGCTTGAAAAAGAAAACTTTGAAACGGCTATCTTCCCAGTTGAACCCCATGGTTTTGTTCAGCCTTCAAGTTGGTTAGATGAATATCGTCGTATTTATAAGTTATTTAAAGAAACTTTATAAACCGTTAAATAAAAACGCCAAGCTTAAG
>NZ_PNDT01000108.1:0-339 GCF_005886375.1 Pseudoalteromonas sp. S1727 | reverse complement strand
GCTTGATTACCAGCAGCATCACTCACGTTAGCCGTAATAGTAATTGCACCATCATCTAAGGCGTCAATAATTTGTACTGACCAACTGCCATCCGCTTGTACAACGGCACTTAGTTGATAACTGTTTGAGTCATCACTGACATTGACCGTCACCGTTGCGCCGATTTCATCACTACTGCCAGAAATGATTGGCGTATTGTCATTAAATGTACCTAGTCCATCTAAAGTTAAAGTTGGATCTAATGTATCAACAGTGCCGTTACCTTGCGCTGTGCCGCTATTGTTAGCAGCATCAGTGATAGTTGCCGTGACAGTGTAATCACCATCAGCAATATCAGCT
>NZ_PNDT01000107.1:0-411 GCF_005886375.1 Pseudoalteromonas sp. S1727 | reverse complement strand
ATCAATACTACTGCCATAAATTATAGGCGTATTGTCATTAAATGTACCTAGTCCATCTAAAGTTAAAGTTGGATCTAATGTATCAACAGTGCCGTTACCTTGCGCTGTGCCGCTATTGTTAGCAGCATCAGTGATAGTTGCCGTGACAGTGTAATCACCATCAGCAATATCAGCGGCTGGACTTGCTGAGTAACTGCCATCGGCTTGCACTTGCGCTGTAAATTGCTGACTATCACCATTAGCATCAACCAGAACGATAACAACTTCAGTGCCTTGTGGCTCTGTTGAAGTACCTGAAATGGTCGGGGTTGCATCATTCGTTACACCGGGATCTGTCAGAGTCAATACCGGTGCGATGCTATCAATCGATAATGTGGCAGATGCCGTTTGTTGATTACCAGCAGCATCAGT
>NZ_PNDT01000106.1:0-21456 GCF_005886375.1 Pseudoalteromonas sp. S1727 | reverse complement strand
CCCATGTCGGGCGTACACAAGAGCCTCAATTCGCTCACAAGTTCGCTCGGACAATTAACAATGGGCTATTGTCGCTGCGCTCAATATTTTAGCCCATTATTAATTGCCGTTTAGGCAAGCGTTACCGAACAAATACTCTAACTCGTTTTTGTCCAAAAATGAGTTTGATCGAGCGTCTGCTTCTCGCTCTAACCCGACTATCAGCTTAATAGTAGAAGTGCTATTATTAAATATAACTTTCCTGACTTTGAGGTATGTATGCCTAGTGATATGCAACCTAGCACTAATCATAAATTTGTAGATATACTCAGCAATGGAAAAGTTAATTTAAGCTCAAACCCTTTAGATGAAATTGAATTAATTCAGCGTGGTTTAGATATAAAGAGTGTTGAGAAGTTTAGGCTTCAGTTAGGTTGGGATATTCAATCCTTTGCTAAAGCAATTGGTACAAATATTAGAACTTTGAAACGTCATAAAAAAGAGTACACACGCTTAAATGCAACTTTGAGTGAAAATACCTTTGAGTTAGCTCATCTAGCATCAGCTTGTATTGATTACTTTGAAAATATTGAACGATGGAATAAATGGCTAAATACGTACTCCTTACAATTTAGCTCTAAAACACCTTTTACATTTGTAAATACAATTGCTGGTAGAAGGTTAATTAGGAACGTTATAAATAGCCTTAAATACGGTTATAACGCTTAAAATGACCCCAGCGTTTACTGGGGTTTCTCTATTTAGCCTCTGCCTTTTCGGCAGTTAAAAGTCACAAGTTGTGGTTGTTCAATTCCTGGCCTAACTTCAGCTGCCTACTCGGCAGTTCACCTCTACTTCTAGTAGAACGTCCTTTCCAAGCGATTTCCAGCTGCCTACTCGGCAGTTCACTATAAAAAATAGTTTAAATTTCTATAAATACCAAACTGTTAAACGAATTTAAATCATTTACCCTTATTTTCAATTAATCTGCTAACTCATTGAGAATCAAAAGAGTGTTTTTAAACTATTAAAAAAGGGTATTTAAAGAAGGAACCGTGCCTTGAAATGTTTGGTTAGTCGCAAAGCCATAATTGTTGAATTGATTTTTTATGGATTCAGCTTTTTCAATTTTTTGTATATGAAGTATAAAATTTTCCCCGTTGCCTTTGCTTGATACGGGTATTGAATGAAAGTGGCCTATGGCTTTTTCCTCAAATTTATATTCAGGGTTGTAAACCTCCCCTCTAGCTTCAGCTCGCTTTTTAGCGCGTTTTAATCGTCTTTGCTTTTCACCAACAAATGCTTTGGCTACTGATTGGTTGCGAACAAACATGACTTCGCTTTGGTTTACTGGTACTTCGAGTATTTTTGATAAGCCAAATAACTTATCATGAGTCATCATCTCAAAATAGCTTTGCTGAGATAGGTTGGTTAATTGCTTTTTATCTATTGATACAAACGCTATTTGATCACCTACCGTTTGCTCATTCCACTTAGGAAAGCACACACCAATATTACTTATTTCGCGTGAACTCATAAACCCATGCAAAATACCAATACAACGCCCAGCAAGAAGGCTTACATCACAATTTTTAGGTAAATAAGTAATGTTAAAATAATAGCGCTTCAAGCTTTACTCCTTTGGAACAAGCCGCCTTTGATCAGCACTGCCGCAATAAAGTGAACTGCGTCTGATTCTTCACTTTGCTCTAAACCATGCTTTTCCATGTGCTTAATATGCAAAGCAATACGCGGGAGTAATGAATAAAAGTCTGAATGGGTCTTAGGTGTTCTGTGTGCAACTAATATTTGCTTATCTGCACCATACTCATGGGTGCGCAAAGGTTTGTAGCCTCCCTCATACCAATCATCGATAGTTTGGATAGCAGCCCCTACTTTTTGTGAATTCAAACTTGCTGCTTTTTTATCGCCTACTTGAGTATATGCAAGTTGTTTAGATGACATGCCTTGTTCAACATTATCTACAAACTTTTGACTTGGGTGAACTTCTTGGCTAAATGCATTTTTAATTTTGGCGGTTATATCTAAATAACAATAATTTTGAGGGTTACTAAGCCCTTCTTGAATAGCTTCTGACAACGTTAATAATGCCGTTTGATTATTTTGCCAATTGCCTTGCCATTTTAGTTTTTGTGCACCTTTAACAATAATTGGAGCTGCGTGCTCAGTAAGGATTTCAATATCAACATTTGGTGATTGGCGGTTGCGCCAAAGCCAGTTGCCCATCAGTATATTTTTAGCATAGCGAGTTGCAACTTCATTAAGGCCATTGTGCTTTTTATAGGTTTCAAAAAACCGTTTTAACCAATAAATAACTTTAGGGTCATCACAAACATGAGGCTCTATACTATTAGCCTCAACCCTGAGTGAAAAACGACAAAATAGCTCATTTACCGTTGGAGGAACGTAACACACATCAATTGTTTGAGGGTTTCCAAAAGCAAGATCTTGTGGCGCTAAATTTTTAGCCTCATTTTGATTTTGATACGCATCGCCAAACCCTGACTTTTGCCCAACTAATTTATTTTGCTCTATTTGTAGCGGTTCAAAATCAGACTCCGATGTTTTATAAAAAAACACCGCTTTACTGGGTGAAAGCGAACGCGTGTAACTTAAGTGCCGAGGTAATTGCATTATTCATACTCAAACTTAGACTTTTTCATAAGCATAGACTCTTTTTGAACATCCATAACCCAAAATGCATTATGAAAAAACTGCTTAGCGCCTGCGTACTTTACTGATGTATTGCTAACACACTCTAACAACCCAATTACGGGCTCTGCATAACAATGGTGTTCATGTAAAGCTGCATCTCGCTTTACGGGTTCTTCAAGCGCAGCAAAGCCAATTGCTGCGGATCTTAAATTAAAGTTACCGTTAAGGGCATCAATTAATTGTTCAAAACTTTTAACTACTTTTTTTGAAGGATATAACCAACTGCCATTTGACGATTTTACCTTAAGGCTTTTAAACAGCTCACTCGGTTTAGTATGTACATAACACCAGTTTATATTTTGATATAACGAAGGTGGATGCATAGTCCCGCCTGCAAATGAAGACGGTAGTACGGGCTTTATAAGCTGACTATTTAACTTATCTAACAACTCAGTATTTGGTACAAAAAGCCTAAATACTAAATCGAGTGTTATATCACATTTAGGTTTATCGATAATTCCTGATCTTATTACATGACTTCGGCCAGCAACTTGTTTTAACTTACTTGGCTCAGGTAATGGTTTACCTGTATGTAGCTGATAGTTTTCAATGTAAATAGCACTATCAATACACTTAATTGAAGGGTCTATAAAGTTTTTTAGCTTACGCTCAAAGTTATGAGCAAGCCCATTTAAAGCTGTAAGTGACGGCATACCTTGAATATACGGGTTAGCCATTGCCTCGGCATCAAACACTCGCATATCTTGGCAATGTACATACACTATTTGCTCATCATTTAATGTTTCCTCTTCGGTTGCACAGTGAGTAAACACATAATTTAGCTGCGTTTTAAACAGCCCCATTAAATTAGGGTGATATGCAAAGCGTTTGAGCTTACTTAAATTACCAAGGCTTTCATTTAGTATGTTACTAAATTGGCTAATACAGTTAGTAATACTCTGATCTAAGTAATGCTTTGCCCACTCAGGGTAAGCTTGGTTTTGCGCATTATTTTTAGCTTCTAGAATGTTATCAAGCCATAACTGCAAGCTAACACGTACTTGCCTAATCGCCGCTACTCGCGCTAATCGCTTTTGCCTTAATGTATTAAACTGTTTAATACCGACCAATACCAAAAGCGCCTGTTGAAATTGACTACTTAATAGCGCACGAATTTTAAATGCTTTTTCAATATCATTATTGGCTACTTTAGAGCGGTTAATAGCCTTTGAATATGCTTTAGGAAAGTAACGAAGCACTCTTATATTACCACCTACTGAGCTTGCTAAATCGCCAACATTGGCAGGTCTTGAGTGCTCAACTAAACCAAAGTTTAGTTTACGCTCAGTTGTTAATTGCTGAATTTTAGCTAGCATTGCGTGGCTTACTACAGGCGTAACCGCAAGGTAACTTTGCTGAAATGGCATTTGTAATTGTGGTGAAAAAGAGCTTACTTCTAATGGGAGTTCTGCCACTGGCAAAAGCTGTTTTATTTTGCCCGAGATGTTTAAAACCGCCTTTTTAGTAAACCCGTATGCTCTTATTAAATTAATCCAAACAGGCTCTTCAGTTGTTAATAACTTTGCTAAACAAGTTACTTCGCCTTGCCAAATAAATGAGGTTAAAAATAACTTTGCATGATTAATTTCAGCACTGTTGTGCGACCAGCCAAAACTTAAAGGTAATGACCGGCTACAAATACCCGCAATATCTTCACTTACAACTTCACTAATTAAACGTTGATGGCTTACTCGTATATCGGGGTATTTTAAATTATGAGTATGAAACCATTTAACTTCGTTAATGCACTTACTTAATAACACTTCATCGCGTAATACACTTTTAGCAGTTCTTACACTTGTTAAATCATCAATCTCACTTCGCTTATAAACTAGGTTAATGAGCACAGTCAGCGCTTGTTCTTCAAAACAATCTACCGCAACATGAGGCATGTATGGCGCAAACAATTTTCTAAGTGTTGTGGTTTTTTCTTTCAGTGATTCAATTGCAAATGCATCTTGTAAGTTCATAAATTACCACGGCGCTATAAATTGTTTTTTTGTTTGAGGTTTTTCAGCTGCGAATGCTTGCTGTAGTTCAATAACTTGGCGTAAATAAAAAACATGGCTATCAGCTCTGAGCTGTTCGTGCTTTTTTTGTGGATAAGCACAGTTTAAAAAGCCTTCTTGGTGAAGCCTGTAAACTTGCTCTGTGGTAGTGTTTAACAATACTGCGGCATCAAAAGTGCATAGCAGTAAGTCAGCAATATTTGGATGTTTAGCTTTAGGGTTACTATCAACTAATTCGACAAAGTAATTAATAATCTCATCAAGTACTTTGTTTTTACGGTTGCTTGTTGCCGCTATTTGACCATCACGGATCATATTGCCATAGACAGAGTTGAACTTAGTTTTATTAAAAGGGTTAAGTTGTTTGAGCCGCGCATTATTTGTGAGTAAATCTAATTCAGCGGTAAAGCCATCAGGCCAAGTACTAAAGTAATCAACAAAGGTACGGTTAAAGTCAGCATCGCTTACATCAAGTTGTTTAGCCTTCGCGAACCATGATATCAACCCGACTATTTTTTGGCTGTTACTACTTGCAAGCGCAATTGCAATTTTAAAGTCTGCATCGTTTAACTGTTCACTATTGGTTAGTTTACAAACACAACCACACTCTAAAAACGCCTCAGAAGCTCTGTAATCAATTAAGTTATGGCATTCACCACAACGTATGGCTAATTTTGTCTTATGCTTATGGCACGCTTTATAGGGCTTTAAATGCCAATAAAAAGGAATATATGAAGACTCAGACAAGCATTCAATGCAAACCGGTATGTTATCAGTGCGAAGTAGTTCAAGGGGAATAGTCAGCTCATTACGGCTTACTGCTGCTAGGTTGCCAAATTTAAAGTTACTGCGCCGCCATGCAAGCGCAAGAATATCACCTGCGCTAACATCTGATAATTGGGCTACTAACTTAAGCGCTCTTATTCTAAAACTGCTCGCTTGCCTAGCATGATAAACATCAACCTTACTCAGCTCTAACGGCAACGCACCTTCAAGCTCATGATCTTGCTCTGCAAGCCATTGCCACAAAATATCAGCAAGCTCACTATAGCAATCGTATGAGTTACCCCTTGCAAGCCTTAGCAAATAGCTTTCAATTGCTTCATCAGCATAAGGTTTTGTTTGAACTAAAAAATGCATCGCCAACCCAAACTAAGAAAATCTTAGTTTAGGTTTAGATTAGCTTTTACTGTCAGTCAAACTTTTATCGTTTATTCTTAATTTTTTTCTCAAAGCCTGTAGTACACAGCCTAGCTAACAGTACAAATAGAGTTTTGGAAACAAACTTTAATGCTTGTTTAAATTGATCATCAAGATTAGAAAGTTGGTTGCTATCAATAGAGCCATGTACAATTTTAGATCTTAAACTGTATATTTCCTTAAAGGTCTTCTTTGCGGCCTCATCATTTAAAATTTTGATTCCGTAACCCTTGAAAACAATATTGTCTAAAAATTCATACAGCTTTTCACTAAATTTAATAGATTTACATGTCTCACATTCTTCCGTCTTTATAAAAGCGCCACACATTGTTTCTATTGCAGAACACAAACTGATTACCTTAGTTAACTTGTTAGAGCTTTCTACAGCTTCATTAAAGTGCACTAATGCTATGGCAGCACGTAACCCGATAGTTCCTTTAGAAAACTCTTGTGAAGTGAGCGACTCGATAATTTGTGAAAAACTATGATTCTCAATTTCTTGTATCAAAAAAGGAATTCCAGACAATTTCAAGCTTAATTCGTAGCAAGGTAAAACTGCTGTTGGCGTAACAATAAATGAATTATTATTTCGCGTTCCCAACCCTGCTTCATGCAAGTTTTCAAAAATAATTTGCTTGTAACCTGAGTGATTCATATTTATAGCAAATATTCTTATCAATCCTTTGAAACATGCTAACGAGAGCTTACGCCAATCAGTAAACTTATCAGCACCAAGTCGATGAAAATTTGGAATAACTAAAAATTTGTTTATAAGATTTTTTTCGAAGTAAACTTCATTTAAATCTGGATAGTTGCTCGTACTAACGACCCTGATCAACTCTGAATTCGGCTTGTAATCACCAAACGCCGAATGAATTGGTATTAATGCAAATTGAGGAAAATTAGACTTGAGTTGCTTTAATTGGCTGTATACTACTTTACGAATTCTTCCTGCATTTTGAACGCTATCATGACTTTCAAAAATAAACTTTTCCGGACGCTTAACAATCCTCTGAAAAATAGTATTTTGGATTTCTTTCAAACTCAAACTTGGAAAATCACTCGCAAAAACTCCAGCAGCAATATTTACATTATCAAGGTAAATTTGATTAGATATATTAGTATCTGCATTCAACTCATTTAAATTAAGTAAGGCTTGTTGCTGATGCTTATTCATTACTAAATCACCTTTTCAACTCTTGTAACTTTTTCTCCAAAGAAATTGTATCTAACTTACCTAGCTCTAAAATGAGTTCAGCGAGAATTTCCTCTTCACAATAAAAATAAGCTACTGGCACATCTAACTCTTTAGCTATGCGTTTCATGGTTAAAAAATCAGGGGCATGTTTGCCTTTTTCGTATTGGTTCATGCGAGCACTAGCCGTGTTTGGCTCCATTCCTAAGGCCATACCTAGCTGTTGCTGAGTAAGACCAGCTGCTTTTCTTGCAGACTTTAGGCGTGAAGGTGTTGGAGTTTCCATGAGAACCTTAGCTATAAAACATATCTTGCTAAGATTCTCTTAGTATCTAACTCATAAGTGTACTAAGGATATTTTAGTTTTTAAATATAAACTTAATTAGTAATGTCTTAAACTATATATTTATGAGTTAAAAGGAATTTTATGCTTGTTTTTGCTAGTGATGCGTCTGGTAAGATTGTTTCAATAAATAATGTCAAAAATGGTAAAGCATGTAATTGCTTCTGTATCGCATGTAATGACCCTTTAATTGCACGCAATGGCGGAAAAATAAAAGCACATTCATTTGCTCATACTACAAAAGAAGAATCTAGAACATGCTTAATGACCGCTTTGCATCGGTACGCTCAAGAATATTTTTTAACGGCTAAAACAATAAACCTCCCAGCGATTACTATTTCCCATAGAGGTTACAGCAAAACTGAACCTAGTAGAAAAGCCTTAATAAAGTCTGCAAAACTTGAATATAGCATTCATAACAAATACATAGCCGATGTGAAGTTAGAAACTGATGTAGGTGATTTATTTGTTGAAATTAAGGTAACATCGCCTTGCTCAGCAGAGAAAATTAACTTTTATCGTGAAAAGAAAATCGCTTCCTTAGAGTATGATTTATCAGTTTATATTGATTCGGATTATGCTGATTTAAATTGTGCTCTTAAGCACAATGATGATACGTCTAATTGGTTATTTGGTTGGTGTGAGGATCAATTAAGAGAAGAAATAAATCAAAAAGTTGAACTCAACCAAATAGAAATGAATAAAAAAATTCGACAACAAATTGAAGAATCAAGACAGCGAGCACTTCGTAAATTTAATAACTTAAAAAAGCGACAGCAACTAAAAATCCCCAGTCACAGCATTGAGTTTAATCATAATATCAATGGTAACAGTTACGATTTATCAGCCCAAGTAGTAAAAAGTAAAAGTATAAAGTTCGAAAAAGTATCACTTGAAGTAGAGCATGAACATTTTTTACTTTTAAAATGCATTGCTTTCAATAAATCTAACCAAGAACGAGTGTTAAATGTTGCCCTTTTATTTCAACATGATACCCCCGACATCCTCAAAAAAGAATCAGGCCAAATCATCGTAGGTCGAATAAAAAAATCAAAACGATTTAAGTTCGAATGGCTTAACTTTACACCACCAGACTCGACTTTAAAAAGAGCCAAATTTATAGCAATTGCTGAAAAAGAAGAACAACTAAAAAAGTATAAGTTTATAGAGCACGTAATAAACTATGCTGACGTTTATGCATTAGAACAAGATAGATATTTTTCAAATGATTACCAAAAATGGAAAATCTGGCTTGCTTCACAAAGCGATATGGCTCCCAACGAAAATTTTAATGTTAAAAAACCCAAGTATCCGGCTTTATTAAAAACAAATAATACACACCCTCAACTTTGGATGTTTGATCGCTGGTATATATTAATATTTAGTAAGTTAGCAGAGTTTATTGACAGCTATCCAATCAATACCCCCATAGATACAAAATACATATTTGAGCTACTAAAAAACGAATTTCCACTTTCCCATAATTACAATCTATTTGTCGAGCAAGCAGAGAAAATGAATGTTTCATATAAATTAGAGCACTTGCTGAAACCTGAGAGCATTATAAATACTTGCTTATCTTTTTTTGAGGAAAAGCTAGCAGTAGTAAAAGAATCCGATTACTTTGTACGCAAGTACGATTTGAAAATACAAGTGCTGCCTGCAAAGAATTAAATTATGGAAAATTCATGAGTAAAAGAAGAAAAATCAAAATTGGTACTATTTTTAATGGTTGTGAATTACTAGAGCTACTGGGAAAAGGAGGTAATGGAGAAGTATGGAAAGTGGTTAACCACGATCAGGAAGCCTTCTACGCCATAAAGTTTTTAACAAATATAGATGTAGTTAACTATAAACGTTTTCAAAATGAAGTTTTTATTCTTTCAAAGCTAAAAATTGATGGCGTTATGCATGTGATAGATTCTTATTTACCTGATGATCCAAAAAGTGAGTTCCCTTGGTTTATGATGCCGGCCGCGCAAGATTTTAGTAAATATTGTGAAAACCTCACTCCAATTGAGGTTGCGAGTGAATTTATTAAGTTGGCGATAACACTCAAAGAACTTCACTCGCAAAAAATAGCACACAGAGATATAAAACCAGCTAATATGCTCATTTACAATAACCGACCATACTTCACTGATTTTGGCCTAGTTCAATACCCTGGAAAAGAGGATATAACACCAGAAAAAAGAGATATAGGAGCCAAGTACACTATGGCGCCAGAAATGAGAAGGCAAGCGGATAGATCTGATGGTTTGCCAGCAGATGTGTACTCTTTAGCTAAATCATTATGGATACTTATCACTAATCAACACAAAGGTTTTGATGGACAATATAATCCTAACTCTGTAATTGGAATAAGCCAATATTGCCCTGAAATTTATACGACTGAACTAGATAATTTACTTATCGAATGCACTGATAATGACCCAAAACGTCGCCCTAGTATTTTGAGTTTTTTAAACAGATTGTCAAAATGGATTAGCTTAAATAAAGACTTTGAACAGCGTAACTTGTTAGAGTGGCTAGAGCTACAAAATCGAATATTTCCACTTGGCACACCAAAAAATATTACATGGACTGACAAGAATGCAATCATTTCTATTCTCAATCAAATTGCGTTTACAAAAAGTTTAAATCATATGTTTTACCCAAATGGAGGAGGAAATACTATTAATAGGATTACAACACCTTCAGAGCCTTCAATGATCGCACTTCACTCTGGTAGTGGAACGCGTGCAGATATAATGAAACCTAAAAAGTTAACTTTTGAGTCATTTGGTTTTGATCCTCAATGGAACTATTTCAGGCTTGAATTAGAAAAAATTAAACCTATTAATATAGATAACTCTATTCATTCAGAGGGTATTTGCCAGTCTTTATGCGAAATTGAAGACGGTGAGTATGTTGATTATAGCTGCTGGACATATAATGATTATGAAGGACAAGAATTACCAGAAACAGCTAGACCTGTAGAGCGATTCTTATCAGGTTCGTTTGTCTTTTTTGGTACAAGTTCCATATATAATAGTATCAGTGCTACTTATGATGCGCGTCACAATATGATGACCGAAGAGGAGTTTTGTAGTTACATTGGAGAAGCCGCTAAACGTTTTTTTGATAAATCTAATGATTAACAGTTCTGCAAAGATAAACCTGTATTTTAGTGGCTTTTTTACTAAAAAAGCTAAAGCTCTTTAGTTTATAATTACTTATCACTTCTTCAACAGCTGACTAATCGGCATTCGGTCAGTAAACTTGGTTGCTATAAACGGATCTTCATCTTGGGAGCTTTCAGGTTTGTATAGTGAATAGCGCTCAACTTCGCTTGCTGTAATTTCTGTAACTGGCAAGGTAAATAGATTTGGTACATCCGGAAAGAGTACTTCAAATGCTTTAACTAAATGCTTGGTTGTGAGGGTTTTCGCGTTATCCATTAATGCATAAAGTACGGCATCATCTAAAAAGTATTTTAATGTTCTAAAACAGCATTTTGATAAGGAGAACAAAGCAAACACTGTTGCTTGCTCACTTAAATTTGGCTTTTCGGTGAATGGCATACGGTTAGCTAGGCCAATTATTAACTGTACAAAATGCTTTGGGTTTTCTGATAATTTAAAATAAGGCAGCTGCCGCCTTACTAATAAACGCGATGACCACTGGGGTTCGTCTGCTATTTTTTCTACCCACGGCATTCCTACCAATACAATTGATACACCCGCTTCATCGTTAATGTATTTTAATCGATTAGCAATCTCGCGGCGTTTTTTACCTTGGTTGTGTTCAATTAGCTCCTGAAACTCATCAATAATTATAAGCTCTGTGCCACACGTCTTTAGGCATTTTATTAATGATGTCGTTAACCGAGTACCATTTATTCGCAGTTTCCGCTCTGTGCTACCCGCTTGCCCTAAGTCCTTAAGAAGCTCAGCTAAAGTCGATTCTAGTGTCGGGTTACTAGGTATGCGGCTTACTAATACAGGATGGTTCATAACACCATTAATGAATTGCGGTAAATGTCGTTCTTTATACTGTTTTATTAGTGCTGTTTTACCTGTGCCAGTATCGCCATTTAACAGCATACAGGGCTTTTCGCCCGCTAACCCTTTACCAAGTCTTAATCTATCAAAGTCGTTAAATACCGTGCTTATTATTGGGTATTCAATAAATACATCGCGAAATTCATTAAGCTTTTCTTTTTGTTTATCGGTCAGCATAATTAAAATCCATCTAAATCTGAGATAAAGTCATCCCAACTATCAGCTGGTTGCTCTTTAGGTGTAACCTTTTTGGGTTCTACTGGCTCGCTCTGAGCTATTGATTTTTGTGAGTCACTATTTACATTTTGATGCTTAGCTAATGCTTTACCCCCTTTTACTTTTGAGTGTTTTGGCGCATTTTTTAACTCTTCAAACTCATTTTGAATTTTATTATGAATAAACATACGCGCTTTTGCTAAGCCTACATTATCGACAGAGCCCGAAATAAAATCGCGATGAATACGTATATTTATTTTATGCTGATTCAAACTTAAATTTTGGGTGTAACCGTTTGGGTCTATGCATGGCACTTTTATGTAATGCTCTAGCTTATCGAGGTATACGTATATATAAGAGATATCATCGGGGTTTAATTTAATTAAAACTTCTTGAGATACTTTGTGGCTAAACTGTTTTCTATAGTTTGCTAGTTCAGTACTGTCGTAGCTTAAGTTTTCTAGTCGTATCCCACCTTTTCGAAGCACCCGATGATTTGAAATACTGAGCACAACATCTAGTTGTTGCAGATCAGCATCACTCAGCATTGTTGGTGGTAACGTACTAAAGCCTTGCTCCCATAGTTGGCTAGGTATGTACTTAAAGCGGCTGTCGGCATCTTGATGGTAAACGTCTACTACCCATTTATAAAATAACTGCATAAATGTCGTAAAACGCATAATTGCATCTTTTTTGGGATTGTATTCATGCTTTTGTAAAATGTTAGAAAAGGTTTTGCCTGGGATAGGATCTAGTAACTCAGTGTTAATGGTGCCAAACATACGTTCTACAAAAGGTTTAAGCCAAGGCTTTTTAGTTGGATTATATTGAATGTTTACTCCGATTTCACAAACAGCAAGCTCAAGATTGTTACCCCAAAACTCTCTTCCATTATCAGTAACGAGTGTTTCAATTTTACCTGCACACTTCCACTCATTTACCGTATCAGGGTATAGCTTTGCCACTTCACTTTTAGGTTTCATGGCATTCATCATCGCTCGCCTTACCGCATCATAGCAGGGTTCGCTGAAGCTAAAGTAGTAGCCAACAATACAATGGCTATACACATCAACTAACATGGTGAGTGTCGGCCGACCAAGCGGGATATGTAGCTCATCATCTAATAAAATAAGATCCAGCGGTGTATGGTCAATTTCAACTTTTTCGAGTACACGAGTAGGCCGTGTATGCCCTTCCACTTTATTAAACGCAATATCAGCAAGGCGCTTACCATAACGAGCAACCATAACGTCGTATTGCGGTAAATTATCAATTCTATTTTTAAATGCTTTGTATGTTAGAGGCTTTAAAACACTGCCTACAATACTGTCGTTTTCAATAACAACTAAGTCTGCATAATACTTATAAGCCGAAGCCACCGATGGTTTTTCTTTTACTAAGTAACGCTCAAGTGCCTTTTCAAAAAACTTATCGGTGGCGGTCTCGCGCTCCCTGTTCCCTTTTTTTTGGTGGCTTGGTATTAGCGCCATGATATTTTTATCTGCATTTGTATAAGCGCTATACCATCGTGCGGCGGTTCTCCAACTGGGCTTTTTTTCTCCCTCAACTTCGGGCATTACTTTCAATAAAGGATCAAGATTTTTTTGTGTCCAACCACCTTGGATATTAGCCTCAAGCCATTGAATATATTTAAACTTAGCAAACGTAGTTATTTTTATTTTTTCAGGAAGGGCTTGTAGATCTTTAGCATAATTTTGAGGTAGTTTGGTCTCTACTTTTGGTAATGGCTGGTTAAATTCATCTTCAAACAAACCGTCATTAAACATTGTTAGACCAAATTGCTGTTTCTATTGATATTTCATTTGTAGTTAAGTCGGCAAATAACTGCCCTAATGATAATAAGCGTAACACAGTAGCAAGTAGCTCACCGGCAGTTACTTTTAAAAAGCTAACTAACTGCCCCACTTTAATAGAGCCGTATTGCTTTACTAGTTCTAACACTGATGCTTGCAACTCTGTTAAGGACTGAAAACCAGAATAGCGATGCAAAAGCTTTAAATTATTGAGTGTTGGGTATACACGGATTTGTTTATCAGTAACCAGTATTAAGTCGCGTCCATCTTGTTTAGCGATGGCTTGCTTTTCAATAAAACGTGCACGAAAGTCCTCTTCGGCAATTTTACTTTGCGGTTTTACTTCAATAAATTTTTGCGTGCCGTCTGTATGGGTAAGTAAAAAGTCAGGTGTGTAAGGGCAAATACGGTTATCAAACTCATATTCGTAACCTAGTGGTTGTGCTTCAAATGCAACTATTGATGGTGAAAATTCAAAATGAAAACAAGCATCAAACTCTAAAGAGGATTGAACTAAACAGGTAGATTTATTTTTTTGACTAGCAAATTTATGATTGTGATTAATTGGAGAATTTTTGATTTTTTTTACGTACATGTGAGTCAACCACCTAACCATTTGGTTAAATACTAGACTATGCCACCTTATACTTCCAATTTATGCCATCTTTTAGTACAAATATGTCAACTTATACTTCAAACAACACCAAATGAGGAATTTGGGTGGCAGTCTTACCAGCCACATCTCGGCACACACGTCACAAACTGTGGCTGCTCCCTTCCGGGCCTGACCAGGTTCGCCTGCTAGTGTTGCGAGAGGACCAATAAGACTACCATTGAGGGCCTTGGTTGGCGCGGGAGGGATTATCTCTACTTTTGTGGTGTTATTCAAGAGTAAACGCAAAAAGAAAGTGCGATTGCATGTTAAACATACAATCGCACTGTTTTTTAAACGATTTTATTGTTTCTCTAACTCTGCTTTTACGTTACGCAGTACTGCTTTTACTTTTTTCATATTTTCTGGCCCCATGCGCAGTAGCTGTTTTTGAGCAGCTGGCAGGCGTTCCCATTCTGAGTAAGCATATTGGTAAGTGACAGAGTCACGTAATAATGGCATATCGCCTTTTGGCTCTGGAGTATCTAATAATAGCTCTATCGCCTCTTCAAGTGTTTGATTAAACGCATCACCTTGATAGCCAATTTCTGCATACGCATCATTGATCAATGGCTTGTACTCATCGTATAAACGCACAATTTGCGCTGCGCTCATGCTGGTAAATATTTTTACGTAAGGTGTATAGCGTTCATAGCTGTTTGGATCGACAGTAAGAATATCACCTTCTATCACGCTAAAGCTTTCTTCTGGGCGCTCAACTGGCGCATGCTTAGCCGCTACTTTACCTTTGGCTAAGTTATCTATAAATACTACACCACGGCGAATAACGTCGTCTGTTATAAGCAAGCTCATTGCTTGATCACTTAAGTAGTCATCAATACTGGCAACCACCACGGTATCACTCTCGTTAAGAGTTGGTAATGGTGCGACTTCAGGCTCAGGTTCAACCTGTCTTTGCTCTGGGCGTTGCACTACCTCTGGCTCAGGCAAGGTTTCAGGTTCTGCAACCTCTTGCGGCTCTGGAGCTTGATACTCGGGCATGACTGGTTCATCTATTGTCTGCTCAACAATCGGTTGCGGTTTTTCTTCTGGACTGAGTAAAATATACCCTGCTACACAGGCGATGATAATTAACACACCGACCGCAAACAATAAGTTGTTATTTGGTGGACGCTTTTCTGTATCTGGCTGTGGTGATTGATCTGACATACAAACTCCATAAAAAATTTAAATGCATAACACTTAGAGGTATCTAAGTTACTATAATTCATTGCTTAGCGATAATTTTTATTCTCAAGCTAAGGTATCCTTTGATTCTTCTAGCTTAAAGACTTAAAGTTAATAAATAAAGTAAAGACGCTCAACGGTTTAATTGCAACTATGAAAATCAAGCAGGTCAATCAAAATAAACCAAAAGTCGCACTACTTCTGACCGGCGGTGGTGCACGCGCGGCCTATCAAGTTGGGGTGCTTAAAGCCCTTGCTCACAGTATGCCACGTACAGCTCCCTTACCATTTACTATTATTAATGGCACCTCTGCGGGCGCGATCAATTCAGCTGCATTGGCAAGTTATGCGTCGTGTGCGCATTTAGCTGTTCGTAAATTGGAATCAGTGTGGAAAAACTT
The DNA here is from genome assembly GCF_005886375.1 of Pseudoalteromonas sp. S1727. Lineage (NCBI taxonomy): Bacteria > Pseudomonadati > Pseudomonadota > Gammaproteobacteria > Alteromonadales > Pseudoalteromonadaceae > Pseudoalteromonas > Pseudoalteromonas sp. S1727. Next base: position 5,680 of record NZ_PNDT01000106.1, on the reverse strand, counting down.
TTCGACCTCCATGGTATATAAAAGTGATTTTATCAGTGTGTTTGGTCATTTAACTCGTAATATACTGACCAGCTTTCAATCTGAACATATTAATCATCCACCCGCGAGTTTATTAAACAATCAACCTTTACGGGTGTTGCTGAATAATATACTGGATTTATCACGTATTGAGCGAAATTTACATCGTAATTATTTAGATGCTTTGTCAATCACCGCGTCCAGTTATACTACAGGCGATTCTGTGGCGTTTTTTCAATCTAATACACAATCGCCTTGGCAACGCGCGAAACGCGAAGGCCAAGCAACACGTATTAATGTTGAACACTTAATGGCATCCAGTGCTATTCCAATGGTATTTCCGAGTGTGAATGTCCATAACCATTATTTTGGGGATGGTTCAATTCACCAATTATCACCATTGAGTCCAAGTGTGCATTTAGGCGCTGAAAAAATATTTATTATTGGTGTCGATCAACCAAAAGAAGCACATCCACCAGGCTACTTGCCACATTTCCCCGGGTTATCAGCTATTGCAGGTCACTTGCTCGATAGTGTATTTACCGACACCTTACAGTCAGATCTTGAACGTCTTGAACGGATCAACCGTACCTTAGGTTTATTACCAGGTCGCGACAAACACCAAGAACTAAAACAAATACACAGTTTTGTGATCAATCCATCTGAAAACTTTAACGCCATTGCTGCGCAGTATTACGATGATATGCCGCTGGCAATTAAAGTGCTGCTACGTATGATTGGGGTTAAAAAACGTTCACAATCGAGTTTAACCAGTTATTTATTATTTGAAAAACGCTACACCCAGCATTTGATCGAAATTGGTTACAAAGATGGCATTAAAAAACTACCACAAATACGCGAGTTTTTAGAACTTGATTAACACAAGTTTAAGCCTACTCACTGCCATCAAGTAAATAACGCTCAACTCGCTCTACGCGACGAGGTTTACCTTGCAGCACTAAAATATCGCCGGCGAGTAACACTATATTCCTTGATGGGCTATCAATTTCACGGTCTTGGCGGCGTAATGCCCGAACAGATACGCGGCGCTTTTCAAGCCCTAGCTCGCTAATGCTTTTTGCTACTGCAAAGGCATACTCGGGCAGTGCAATAACATGTAAATACTCAAGTCGTTCGGCGTTACTTTCTTCACTATCAAATTTATCTCCGGCAAAAAAACCATGTAAAAATTGATAGCGATTACGCCGCTCTTTACTGACCCGCCTAACAATACGCGACATCGGCACCCCTGACATAGATAACACGTGCGACACCAGCATTAAACTAGCCTCCAGTGTTTCGGGAACCACTTCGGTCACGCCAAGCTCTTTTAATGCTTCTAGGTGACTATCGTCACGCATTCGCACTAATATTTTCACCTGTGGAGCGATTTGTTTTATGGCATCGATCACAATTTGCGCATGTTCAAAATCGGTGAACGTAATGATCACTAAGCGTGCTCGTTCAACACCGGCAGACTTTAAAATATCTTTTTGCTTTACATGACCAAAAATAACAGGCTCACCCGCTGCTTTAGCTTCATGCACAAGAATTGGATTATTTTCAACGGCAACATATTCGATAGCTTCTGGTTTTAAAAACCGCGCAATGGTTTGCCCAACCCGCGAAAAACCACAGATCACCACGTGGTTTTGATACAAAGTGCTGCTATTGGGTTGCTGCTGCCATTCGTTCTGGGAGTGTTTAACTAAGCCAAACTGCTTTAATAACCAAGGTGTACGTTCAATCAAATAAGGGGTTAAGCCCATCGACATAACAGCAATGGCAATTAAAAAGGAAGCGTGCTCTGCAGCTAATAATTGATGCTTTGTGGCAAGCGCTATTAATACAAAACCAAACTCCCCCATTTGCCACAACATAATCCCGGCTGCTACAGCATCTTGTTTTCGCTCGCCCATTAACTGCGCTAAAAAAGTAATAACGCCAATTTTGAGCACCAGCATTAGTGCAAGAGCAGCCACAATCCAATACCATACGCCCAGCACAAATAAGATATCAAGCTGCATACCTACGGTAACAAAAAATAAGCCCATTAAAATGTCGCGAAATGGCCGAATGTCCGCTTCTAATTGATGGCGGTACTGACTCTCTCCTAGCATCATGCCAGCTAGAAAAGCCCCAAGAGCCATTGATAAGCCAAACAAATAAGTCAGCCCTGCGGCAAATAAAGCAACCAGTAAGGTGGTTAACACAAATAATTCATCGGTACGCATTAGCGCGACTTCACTAAATACTTTAGGCAGTACCCATTTACCAATTGCCCATAATAACAAGCAAACAAACGCGCCTTTGGTTAACGCTACAGTCAGTGCCCATGCAATGCCTTCTGAATCACTACTTTGCGCCAATAGTGGTAATGTAATGAGTAAGGGTACAACGGCAATATCTTGAAACAACAGCATACCAATAGCGAGCTGGCCACGGCGTTGTTTAAGTTCGCCAGATTCTTTTAATAATTTAACCACCACTGCAGTAGATGACAACGCCATTAATGTCGCAATAGTAAAACTGCTCAAAGCTGATAAACCCATCAACAATAAAATCAGCATACACACAATAGTAGTGATCACAACTTGCAGTGTGCCTAAACCAAACACAATGTTGCGCATAGCCATTAATCGACCAACAGAAAACTCCAGTCCCAGGCTAAACAGTAAAAATACAATGCCAAGCTCAGCAACAAAATGCATTTCATAACTTTGCGCCATCCAACCAATACCATGCCCCCCAGCTAAAACACCGGTAGCAAGGTAGGCAAGGATCGGCGGTAGGCCTATTCGTTTAAATAGCCATACCAGCACCACTGCAGCCAATAATAGGCCGAATATTTGGGCCAATACACTTTGCAAACACACCTCCTACTTATATTGATGCAATACCGCCAAAATTTTAGCTATGACAGGATTAACTATAGCAACTATCTGTTTTTCAGCCAGTTTGAAATAGTGGCATAAAAATCGCTTAACAAGTGTAACAACACACTCCTAGGGGGAGAAAAACGTGGAAAATGTCCATATTTTGACGCAACGGATCTCAGCACGTGGCGAGTTTCTGCCGTTCTCGGCAGAGCATTACCGTAATAATGAGCCTAGCGCTATCCATAGTTTGCTTGAAAAATTGCAAACAACGTTGAATTTAGAAGAGCTGCTTACTATTTATGCTGCTCATGCTAAACAAATAATTAATTTTTCAGGGTTGCAGTTTCAATCATCTCTAGGTGTGGCTCAAATAGCAGATAGTGATAACAGTAAACCACCCTATTCATTTGATTTAGATATAAATAATGAACATTTAGGCCAGCTCATCTACTTTTGCCAGTACCCGCTGTCAGGCAATATTGAACAAAAGTTAGTGGGGCTACACAATGCACTGGTTTATCCGTTGCGTAATGCCTTAATGTATAGCCGAGTGCTTAAACTCGCGACTAAAGACACCTTAACCGGGCTGAATAACCGCAGTCAGTTTAATGATATTTTGGCGCAGAAATTAGAGCGCTGCCGCCGTCAGCATCGCCCATTTAGTTTAATGTTGTTAGATTTAGATAACTTTAAACAAGTTAATGACAACTATGGTCATAAAATTGGCGATGATGTATTACAAGAATTTGCCAATGTATTATGTAGCAGTATTCGCGCTACTGACTCTGTGTTTCGCTTTGGTGGTGATGAGTTTGCGGTGTTAATTGATGATCCTGAGTTTACTACTAACAAAGTAATAGCTCAGCGAGTAATGCGCTTAGTAGCTGAATCTAATTTAATGAAACAGTATCAGGTTACCACCAGTATTGGCTTCACGCTGACAAGCAGCCAAGACTGTGAAAATGACATTTTTGCCCGTGCCGATAAAGGCTTATATAAAGCAAAAGCCGCTGGTAGAAATTGCGCCAGAGCGTACTAATAGTGTAATGCCTAGTTCCCCCGCTAGGCATTAGATGCTTATTTAGCTGTCAGCTTATAACCGAGCAAGGCTAAGCAAAAACCAAAAAAGAAGCCACTAACCAAATACAACAAAGCTGCCATGGTGACTAAAGGCATTATGATAACCATTAGCAGTGGAATGCTTACCCCAACAATAAAAAATATCCCGCCTTTACCTAACCAATAAGCAATTAATATTACCGCGCAAAGTAATCCACCCGCACTGGCATAAGCTAATGTTAATAGCTCTAAGTCAAACATCAACGTGGCGATAATGGCGATTAATGCGGTGCTCACAAGCCCTAATGGTGCTTTATTAACAAGCGACAAACCAACGTGGGGCTGTGGCTTGCTCATGTTTTTATGTTCCAAAATATACCTTCTTGTTGATAGTGTTCAGCACTTATAAAATGCCCAACTACATAGACTAATTGTTCATTATAAAAAATAAGCGGCACACTCGCACGCAGCCAAGGCGCGATTTTAGCGTCTTTGAACCAATGTTTAAGCGTATTATGGCCCGGTTTTTTACGTGGTTTAATACGTGCTTGTGGGCGGTTAAAATGCACAGTGACTTGTTCATTAGGCAGTGGTTTTCTAATTCCTTCACCCGTTAATTGAACTAAACTACGACCATCAGACAGCAACAGCTCAGCATCGGTTACTAATTGGCTAAGCGGCACAGCGGTGTCACGCACAAAATAAAAAAACTGTTGATGACGGCGCACTTGCCCTTGCGCTAACTGAATGAGTAATTGAGCATCAGCCTGTGCCGTTAATCCTTGGCTAAGTATTTGCAACGTTTGCTGGTGTGATGGCATAAGTGCAGTGAATTGCCCAAGCCAACTGCGTAGTACATTTGCTTGTCGCGCAGCGCTGTAGTTCGCAAGCGCTAAACAGCTTAAACCCTGCTGGTTATTTTGGCATTGTTGTAAATCTTGCTGAGTGTATTCGTCGAGCACATCTTGTTGCTGCTGCAATAAATTTACACTTCGCGTGGCACTTTTTTCAAACCCTTTAAAGCGTTCGCTCAGTAGTGGCACAACTTGCTGACGAATAAAATTACGATCAAAGCGTTCATCACTATTTGAGTCGTCAGTAATATGCTCAAGATTAAAGTCTGCGGCAAATTGCTCAATATCTTGTCGAGTAACATTTAGCAGCGGCCTTAAACACTCTCTACCAGAGCTAAGCGTACGTGTTTGCCGCATTGCGGTTAAACCTTGCAAACCAGAGCCGCGCTTCAAGCGCAGTAAAAAGGTTTCTAGTTGATCGTTTAAGTGCTGCCCCAGCAAAATAATACTGCCTGATGGGCTGAGTTGATCAAGGGCTTGATAACGAGCATCACGTGCTTGTTGCTCTAAACTCGTACGTGTTTTACGATCAATTTTTACCTGCGCTGCATAAAAGGTAATATCTAACGCATCGCATCGCTTATTACAAAATAACTGCCAGTCATCGGCGTACTGACTTAAACCATGATGCACGTATACTGCACTTAATTGCAACTGAGGCATATCGGCTTTGAGCGCATTCATAACGTGTAGTAATACCACAGAATCAACACCACCTGAAAGCGCTATTGTAAAAGAGCATTTATGCGCTGCTACATAAGGCTTGATGACGTTTTTTACTTGTTGATATAACAACGTTGTTTGCATGAATTAAAACCGCTAAATAGATGGTTGATTAGCTTAAGCCGAATAGCTGATAGCTGATAGCTG
>NZ_PNDT01000105.1:0-69092 GCF_005886375.1 Pseudoalteromonas sp. S1727 | reverse complement strand
CGACTAGGGTTCGACCAAATGTCAGGAACATTTGGGGCCGCTGCAAGCGTCGCGCAGCGATTGATTACATGGACGTAAGCAAGCCCATCCCCACGTTTGACGCACATATCAGCATAAAAAGCCTATCGTTTTATGTCCGTAACCTTTACACAGCTCTAATACCAATCGACTTAAATTTTACTTTTCACAAAGAGAATTTAATAACAATATAAATCAGCAGGTTAATCTACCTTCTATGATATAAAACTCATGCAATGTCGTCATTCATGGCGAAAACTATGCTCCACGAATTCTTTTTGCTAATGTGCTAAAACAACTCAATTTAAGCACTAGAAACTATGACTAACACCATAACTGAATTTGAAAAAATGCTTGCTGGTTTGCCTTATAAAGCCTCAGAGCCTGAACTGGTAAAAGCACGTAGCCTCGCTAAATTGGCATGTCATCAATTTAATTTGGCAGACCCTACAACACCCCATGTACGAATTAAAATTCTTGCCGAATTACTAAAGTTTAAAGGCAAAGCCTATCTTGAGCCGATGTTTTATTGTGATTATGGTTTTAATATTGAACTGGGCGATAACTTTTATGCGAATCATAACTTAACTATTTTAGATGTCTGCAAAGTCACAATTGGTAATAATGTGATGTTTGGCCCAAACGTGATGATATCAACAGCCACTCACCCGATTGACCCTATCGAGCGGCGCAGTACTGAATCAGGCTCCCCAATTACTATTGGTAATGATGTTTGGCTTGGTGGCAACGTTTCGGTTTTACCTGGGGTGAGCATTGGTGATCGCTGTGTAATTGGTGCAGGCAGTGTGGTCACTAAGAATATTCCTGCTAATTCAGTAGCCGTGGGTAACCCGTGTAAAGTGCTCAGAAGTATTGAGGCTAAATAAATAGCCTCTCCGGTTGTTACGCCGGTTAATCCTGCAAACTAAACCCATCTGCATCTAAATGCGCGGGGAAGCTTTGTTTAAATAGCTCAAGTGGGCCTTTATCAAGTGTTACGGTTACAACTTGCGAGCCATTATCTTTAGCAATAGCTAACGTATCACCTTTGAAGTCATACACTGCAGTGCCGCCATTATGCGCAATCCCATTACCATCATCACCGATGCGATTAACGCCAATTACATAACACTGATTTTCCATTGCCCGTGCCATCAGTAAAGTGTCCCACACTTTACGTCGTGCTGCTGGCCAATTGGCAACATTCACCATGACATCGTAGTCATTACAATTACGTTGAAAAACCGGAAAACGTAAGTCGTAACACACTTGTGGTAATATTCTAAAGCCATTCAATTCGAATACTTCACGCTGTTGCCCAGCACTGACAAAGTCACCTTCTTTGCCTAAACAAAATAAATGACGTTTGTCGTAAAACTGCACGTTGCCGTTAGGCCATACCCAGTAAAAACGGTTGGCTTTTTTGTCGCCTTGCTTAACTAGCACTGAGCCTGCTATCACAGCATTCGCTGACTTTGCGCTCGCAATCATCCAAGCAAGTACGTTCCCGTTTTCAGGTTCGGCACAATCGAGATTAATAGCAAACCCTGTAGCGAATGTTTCTGGTAATAATATAAGCTCAACTGAATTGTCTACATTGGCTATTTTAGCGCTAAAATGTGCCAAATTAGCATCTTTATCTAGCCAGTTAAGCGATGTTTGTATAAGTGCTAGGGTTAAAGTTGACATAAAATCTCCGCAGCTTGTAGCAGTGTGGCATCGTGTTTTGCAAAACACAGACGAATCACTTTATCGTTACTCGGTTGCTGATAAAATACGCTCAGTGGAATTGCCGCAACCCCCGCTTGCTCGACTAACCACTGGCAAAATTCAACATCATTCAAATCAGATACATTACTGTAATCCAGCAGTAAAAAGTAAGTACCTTCACTTGGTAAAATCGTAAAGCGGCTCTCTTTGAGAGCATTGCTCAACACATCACGCTTTTGTTGATAAAACTCACGCAATTCGTCTACATGTTCACCTTGTTGCTCTAGCATATCGGCCAATGCATGCTGCGCGGGGGTAAAGCTTGAAAATGTCACGTACTGGTGAATTTTACGAAATTCGACAGCCAGTGCTACAGGAGCAATACAGTAACCCATTTTCCAACCTGTGCTATGAAAGGTTTTACCAAAGCTTGAGATCACAAAGCTCCTAGCAAACAGCTCTGCATCACGTAGCACACTTAAGTGGGGCTGGTTATCAAACGTAATATGCTCGTAAACTTCATCACTTATTACATATAAATCATGCTTGCTTACCAACGCTTTCAAGGCATTTATATCGTGTTGTTTTAACGTTTTTCCGCTTGGGTTGTGTGGCGTATTGATAATAATAGCGCGGGTTTTACTATTTACAGCCTCAGTAACCGCTTGCCAATCAATTGCATAATCAGGGGCATGCAGTGCAATATTTACTGACTTACCACCGGCCAATTCTATTGCCGGTTGGTAAGAATCATAGGCGGGGTCAAACACAATCACTTCATCATCTTCACGCACAAGTGCTTGAATGGCTACAAACAAAGCCTCCGTTGCACCGGAAGTGACTGTTACTTGCTGCGTCGCGTCTATTTCCGCTGCATATTTACGCTTAACCAATTGCGCTATTTGTTGCTGCAAGCGCGGTACACCTGATGACGGCGAATATTGATTAACTCCTTCAAGCACATAATGATTAAGTTGTTTTTTAAGTAGCTCTGGCGCATCAAACTCAGGAAAGCCCTGCGATAAATTAATCGCGTCGAATTGATTTGCTAATGCGGTCATTTGACTAAAAATACTGGTGCCTAAATTTGGCAATTTACTTTCAAACACTGGTTACCCTTAATGATGGTTTTGCGCCCAAAGCGATGCTATCATTGCTATTAACAGAAGTATAGCCGTCTAAACTAGCTAGAGGAATGTATGCATAACAATACCGCTATTTCAGAACTTATAGAAGCAGGAAAGTGGATCAGTCAACGTGGTTGGGTACCTGCCACAGGTGGTAACTTTTCAGCACGAACCAATACTGGCTTTGTGGTTACTGCCAGCGGTTTTGATAAAGGCCAATTAGCACCCCATGCTTTTATTGAACTTGATCATGCCGGTTCGCGTAGTGCTAGCGCAGCAAAACCCTCTGCTGAGACTGAATTACATTTAAGTATGTATAAACTGATTCCTTCAGCTCACTTTGTATTACACACTCATTCGGTTGCAGCAACCGTTTTATCACGAGTTATTAAAGGCCACAGCCTGGATTTACACGGCTATGAGATGCAAAAATCATTAACGGGCATTACCTCACATTTAGAAACCTTGAGTATTCCAATCTTTGATAATGACCAAGATATCGATCGCTTAAGCTTATTAGTGAGTGATCACCACCTACATACTCCTATTGAGCATGGCGTACTTATCCGCGGCCACGGCTTGTATGTCGTGGGTCGAACAATTAGCGAGGTTCGTCGTCAGTTAGAAGGTCTTGAATTCTTATTTGCATGTGAGTTAGAACGCTTAAAATTAGTAGGATTAGAATCATGATCAAAGCACTACTGACCGATATTGAAGGCACCATTACTCGCATTTCATTTGTTAAAGAGGTGCTATTTCCTTATGCCGCAAACCAGCTCCCTGAATTTGTAAAAACTCATCAAACGCAAAGCGCGGTAGCAGAGCAAATTGATGCTGTTAAAACGATTATAGAACAACCCAATGCCAGTATTGATCTAGTAATTAACACCTTACTTGAATGGATCCGCGACGATAAAAAAATCACCCCATTAAAACAGTTGCAAGGCCTCATTTGGCAAACTGGCTATGAAAATGGCGATTTTACCGGCCATTTATACCCAGATGCCTACCAGTTTTTAGTTGCGCAGCAACAAGCTGGTCAGCAACTATATGTGTACTCTTCAGGTTCAGTAAAGGCGCAACATTTGATTTTTCAATACTCAGATTTTGGTGATATCCGCCCATTATTTACTGACTACTTTGATACCAAGGTTGGCGCAAAACAACAACAAGCAGCGTATGAAAACATTATTGCGCAACTACCACTTGCCGCTAATGAAGTCTTGTTTTTAAGTGATGTAGCCGCTGAACTTGATGCCGCCAAAGCCGCTGGTTTAAAAACGTTGCACTTAATTCGTGATGGTCAAGCACGCTCGCCTGAACATAACTATATTAATGATTTTAGCCAATTTACTGCGGAGCATTTAGCATGAGCCAATTAACTATTTTTGCTGATTGTAACGGCAGTAATGCCTTATTAAGCACTCAAGATGCAACACAAATTGCCGCTGAACTAAATAAAGTGAATGTCCGCTTTGAGCAATGGCAAGCAAGCGCTGCGATCACGGCTGATACCAGTCACGACGAGATCATTGCCGCTTATAACGCCGATATTGAACGTTTAAAGCAACAAGGCGGTTATCAAACCGTGGATGTTATCTCATTGGCTAAAGGCAACCCAGCAGCGGCTGATTTACGTGCTAAGTTTTTGTTTGAGCACACTCACAGCGAAGACGAAGTGCGCTTTTTTGTAAAAGGCCAAGGCTTATTTTGCCTACATATTAACGACAAGGTTTACCAAGTGCTGTGTCAACAAGGTGATTTAATTTCAGTACCAGAATTAACCCCGCATTGGTTTGATATGGGCAGTGAACCTGAATTTACTGCGATCCGTTTGTTCAATAATACCGAAGGCTGGGTTGCACAAAGTACCGAGTCTGAGATTGCTAAGCAATTTCCTTTATTGGACTAGCCATCATTTAGTAAAGGAGTTTAAATGGAAAAATTATTTTCCTACGGCACACTGCAATTAGAGCAAGTACAGCTTGATACCTTTGGCCGCTTGCTCGAGGGCCAAGCCGATATTTTAACGGGTTATATAGTGGGCGAAGTTGAAATCACCGACGCCGCTGTTTTAAAAAGCAGCGGCCAGCGTTTTCACCCGGCCTTAATTAAAACAGGGCTAGCAACAGATACCGTAACCGGCACTATTTTTACGATTACCTCAGAAGAACTTGCTAGCGCAGATAGCTATGAAGTTGATGACTACCTACGTATAGAAGAGTCATTTCATAGCGGCATTAAAGCTTGGGTGTACGTGGCAAAAGGTTAAGCTCATATCAAGGATGACTTAAACAACTTAACTCTGTAGTATATTTTCAGTGTTAGTTTTACTCAATTAAGTGAACGTGAAATGGTCAACGAACAATATCAAAAGTCCAAACAACAACTTGCGTATTCTCGTAAGCAAGTTGAAAAAGCTGGCCGTATTTTTCGTAAACAAGATGGCGATTTTGAGTTTGCTACCGAAGTCATTCAAAATTATCGTGCGGCTCATTTATACCCGCTGACCATCATCAAAAATTTAATATGGAAACACGTAAAAAAACTCAACCTGCTTGATTCTGCTACTATTGTACGTCGCTTAAAACGCTTACCGACAATTATTGATAAACTGCAACGTGAGTCATTAGACGGTAAAAGTGAAAATGCCATCAGCCTCAAACGTATGCACGATATAGGTGGTTGCAGAGTTATTTTAGACAATTTAGATACCCTGTATAAGCTCAATACGAGTTTAGATTCAAGTCGAACAGTCCATAGCGTAAAGTCATATGATTATATTAAAAATCCTAAAGCCACTGGCTATAGGGGTATTCATCGTGTCTATAAAAGCTATAATAATTTAGAGTCTCACGATTACAAAGGTTTTCAAATAGAAGTTCAATTACGTACTCGACTTCAGCATTTATGGGCAACTACAGTCGAAATCGTCGATATTATTGAAAAAGAAACACTGAAAACCAACCCACAAGCCGCTGATACAGATTGGCAGCGATTATTTTTTATTATGGGTGAATTCCTTGCCGTTAAAGATGGCTCAAATCAATTAAGCGATGAACAATCACAAAGCTTTATTGATGAGTTAGCTGCTTTAAATAAAAAGCTCGCAGCATTTCATAAACTCGATGCATTTAACCGTGCATTTCAAGTTGACGAGATTAAAAATAAATCAAAAGATACAGGTTTTGCTTTACTTGTTCACAATACCGAAACTCAAATGGGTCGGGTTTTTTTGTACGCAGCGAATAAGAAGCAAGAAGCATTAACGCACTATGCAGAGCAAGAGCGACAAACTCACAACAACGTATTATTAGTAGCAGGAAATGACTTAAAATCTATCGAAAAAGCCTATCCCAACTACCTTAATGACACTTCTGAATTTCTTTCAGAATTCAGCCGTGTATTACTGGGTTAAATTTTAATTTAAGTCTTTCAGTTTACCAGCTAACACTTGTTGTTGATCATAAACACCAGTATCTAGTACCCAGCCAGTAATAAGCTTAGCAGGCGTTACGTCGAATGCTGGATTGTATACTTGAGCATTTGTCGGTGCCCACAGCGCCTCACCAAAACTGCCACTTACACCGCGCACTTCTGCGCTATTGCGCTGCTCAATTTCAATGTCTGCGCCGCATGCTGTACTTACATCTAAAGTGGTTAATGGCGCTACTACATAAAATGGGATGTTATGAAAATGCGCCAATACGGCTAAATTATAAGTACCGACTTTATTAGCGAAATCACCATTAGCGGCAATACGATCAGCACCAACAAAAATTTTATCCACTTTACCCGCAGCCATTAAGCTCGCTGCCATATTATCGCAAATCAAAGTGTAAGGTACTTGCCAGCGCTCAAGCTCAAATGCGGTTAAACGCCCGCCTTGTAATAACGGACGTGTTTCATCCACCCACACATGAATATCGCCATGACGTTGCTGAGCTTTATAAATAACACCCAAAGCTGTACCAATCCCAGCTGTTGCTAAAGCACCTGTATTACAGTGAGTCAGAATATTATCACCGCTGTTAACCAGTGCAGCACCCTGCTTTGCCATGCTTTCACACAGGGCGATATCTTCATTAAACAGGCTAACAGCGGCGCTTACAATTGCCATTACATAATCATCTTGCTGTAACGCAATGCGTAACTTTGCCATGCAATGCATTAAATTAACCGCAGTTGGTCGCGTGGCTTCTAAATCATCAATCGCCTGTGCTAATGCTGCTTTAGCCATGCCTTGCTCAGCTAGATGGGCAACCAGCAAACTCGCTCCTAAGCCAATCAAGGGTGCGCCGCGTATTTTTAGATTTAAGATCAATTCCCTCATACTGGCTACATCATCACACACATGCCACACCTGCTGATGTGGCAGCAGGTATTGATCTAGCACGCTGAGTGTATTGTTTTGATATTTTAAGCTGCTCGCTATGAGGTCTTGCATGATTGATCCTGAATAATCGTTAGGCTGAGGTTATTTTACAGTAGTTTTCAAAACGCACAACCCAGAAGTGTAGACATCTAAACGGTTGAAGGTATAGAATGCTATTGTTTATCATTTTCTGAGAGTACGCCCATGGCCGAATACGTTGCCTTTAATGCACAGCATGCAATTGATTATATTAAAAATCTTGTAACTAAAGATGGCTATGATTTGTTTGATCCTGACCAAACGTTATCGGCTTATGAATTTGGCGATGGCAATTTAAACTTAGTATTTAGAATCAGTGATGAGCAAAATAATAGCGTTATTTTAAAACAAGCCCTACCTTATGCCCGCTGTGTGGGTGAGTCATGGCCATTGACACTAGACCGAGCACGTATTGAAGCCGAGGTTTTGCTCAACCATAGCGCATTAAGTCCAGATTATACCGCCAAAGTACTGCATCATAACCCAGAGCAAGCACTGACTATTTTAGAAGATCTCGGCCATTTGCAAATACTGCGCCGTGCACAAATAAACGCAGAGCAATTTCCGCTTTTAGGACAACATGTTGCTCACTACCTAAGCCACACAGGTTTTTATAACTCAGATTTTTACTTAACCGCGCAAGATAAAAAAGCTAAAGTCAGTCAGTTTACTAATCCTGAATTATGCCAAATTACAGAAGACTTATTTTTTAACGATATTTTGCGTGAGCATGAGCGTAATAACTACCCAAGCGAGCTACAAAGTACAGTTAGTAAATTACAAAATAATGCCGCACTGCATTTAGCGATCGCAAAACTAAAAGCTAAGTTTTTATCGTGCCCACAAACTCTATTACATGGTGATATGCATAGTGGCAGTATTTTTGTCGATCAAAATACGACTAAGATGATCGACCCTGAGTTTGGTTTTTTTGGCCCTGTTGGCTTTGATATCGGATCATTTATCGGCAACTTATTATTAAACTACTGCGCTCAAAATGCCCGTATTAATGAATTTGTTAGTCGCCGCAACTACCACTCCCATTTATTGACCTGCTTACAAGAGAGCTACACTTTATTTGAACAACAGTGGCTAACATTAATTGCCGAGCAAACAACGGATAACAATTTAAAAGCCGCCGGTTATGGCGAGTATTTTATGCAGCAAGTATTGCAAGACGCGATTGGCTACTGTGGCACAGAGCTTATTCGTCGTACCATCGGCTTAGCCCATGTTGCTGATATTGATGGCATTGAAGACGAGCAAGCGCGTTTAGAGGTGCAACGTCATACCTTAGCGCTGGGTGAGCAATTAGTGCTTAACGCCCATACCTGCAATAGCAAAGAAGCGTTTTTCTCTTTATTGATCAGCCAATTAAATTAAGCTTCAACATTCAGTAAAAAGGCGCTTAAAGCGCCTTTTTACTCTCTAATTACTGATAATTTTCATACATTTTATCAAGCGGCTCTGACAGGCCATTTTCTTGCACAACGCGTACATGTTGTCGACCGAGTTCACGGGCACTAAATACTCCGCATGAGTGGGCAATTAAACCCGCTCCATAATGAATATACTTATTATAGTTGGCGACACGCTGGGCTTTATCATTCACATCCAAGCCACGCTGTAGCCGCTCATTATGCGTAGTAATACCTGTTGGGCAAGTATCTTTATTGCATTGCAGCGCCTGAATACAACCCAACGCAAACATATGACCACGTGCTGAAACCACAAAGTCTGCGCCTAGCGCTAACGCCCAAGCAACTTTTGACGGCACAATCAGTTTACCTGACGCAATAACCTTAATCCGCTCTCGTAAGCCATGCTTTTCCAGCATATTGACAACTAACGGTAAGCTTTCTTTCAGCGGTAACCCTACAGAATCCATAAGTGGCTGTGGTGCAGCGCCAGTGCCGCCATCAGCACTATCAATAGTAATAAAGTCAGGTGCCGATTCAATGCCGCGATGATTAATCTCGGCAAATAGCGTTTCCAGCCATGCATAAGCACCAATCACCGCTTTAAACCCTGTCGGTTTACCTGTAGTTTCTCGCACGCTAGTAATCATATCCAATAAGTCGGCAGGGTTTTTAACTTCAGGGTGACCATTTGGGCTTATTGAATCGTGACCTTCTGGGATACCACGAATAGCGGCAATTTCAGCGGTTACCTTTTTCCCTGGTAGCATACCGCCTTTACCTGGTTTCGCTCCTTGGCTCATTTTAATTTCAAACATTTTTACTTGTTCATGGGCAGCTATTTGTTTGAGCTTGTCATGGCTTAACTTACCTTGCTCATCACGTACACCATATTTAGCGGTGCCTATTTGAAACACGATATCAGCACCGCCTTCAAGGTGATAAGGACTTAACCCTCCTTCACCGGTGTTCATCCAGCAACCAGCCAGCTTTGCACCTTTTGACAATGCACGCACTGCCGGTTTTGATAAAGCACCAAAACTCATACCCGACACATTAAACAGCGATTTAGTAATATAAGGATTTGGGCAATAAGGACCTAAGGTAACTGCACTGGGTTCGAGCGCCTCTTCATCTAAGGTAGGAAACGCACAATTCATAAACATTACTGTGCCGGTAACCTCCAGGCTTTGAGTGGAGCCAAACGCGGTAGTACGATCAACATTTTTAGCTGCTTTATAAACCCAACTACGATCAGCGCGGTTAAATGGCATTTCCTCACGGTCCATTGCAAAGAAATACTGACGGAAAAACTCGCCTTGGCGTTCAAAAAAATAACGAAATCGACCAATTACCGGGTAATTACGCCTAATTGCTTGTTTTGATTGAGTAACATCACTAATGTAAAAATAGATCACCACTAAAACTAAACAGCCCAGCACCACAATAAATAAACTGGCAAACACATCAATACTAAAAACAATAAAATTACTCACGCAACACCCCTTGCTGATTATTTTCTCATCTTACTAATACTGAAACGCATAGCCTAAGCTAGCTAGCAAAATTTATTAATAAGGATTCTATTACAGTAGAGAGCATATAAGCAGATTAAATTTCAAGCAAAATGTTTTAATGGATCACTGCAATTATTACAGTGATCCAGATATGATTAGGCTAGCTGTTTATTTAGCCAGCTCAGTTTGAATATATTGATGGATTTGCTCTTCTAATACCGACATTGGCACAGAGCCATGGCGAAGTATCTGATGGTGAAACTCACGCACATCAAAATCTTGGCCCAGTGCTTGTTCAGTCTCTTGACGTAAACGCTTAATTGTCAATTCACCAATTTTGTACGATAAAGCTTGTGCAGGCCATGAAATATAACGATCGGTTTCTGTTTTTACGTTATGTAATGAAAGCGCGGTATTTTCGCTCATAAACTTCATGGCACGATCACGGCTCCAACCATACATATGCATTCCAGTATCAACCACTAAACGAGCAGCACGCCACATTTCATACGTTAAACGACCAAAGTTACTATATGGGTCTTGATAAAAGCCCGCTTCAATGCCTAAATATTCAGCATATAGTCCCCAGCCTTCACCGAACGCAGATAAATAAGCATCTTGACGGTAGCTTGGCAAATTTTCTAACTCCGCATTAAGCGAAATTTGTAAATGGTGGCCAGGCACAGCTTCATGAAATGTCAGCGCTTCTAGTACATATAAAGGTCGCTTATCCAGTGCATAAGTGTTTACCCAGTAGAAGCCAGCTTGATCGTCACGGCTTGAACCTGAGTAACGCCCAGTAGTGTACTTAGGCGCTATGCTCGCCGGAACTGGCGCAACACCATACGGCATACGTGGTAAGGTATGGAACAGCTTAGGTAATTGCGCATCCATTTTTTTAGCGATATACGATGCTTCTTTTAAAAGCTCTTCAGGTGTTTTGGCATAAAATTGAGGATCCGTACGTAAAAAATGCACAAATTCGGCAAATGTGCCTTCAAAACCCACCTGCTTAATCACTTCATCCATCTCAGCCCGAATACGTGCCACTTCTTTTAACCCTAGTTCATGGATTTCTTTCGGGGTCATATCTGTGGTGGTGTAATATTTTGCACGATTAGCATAAAACGCTTCACCGTTAGGTGTCGACGAAATACCAATATCAGTACGCGCACCAGGTTGATACTCGTCATTAAAAAACGTTAAATAGCCTTGGTAAGCTGGGATCACTTGCTCTTTAATGATTTTTTTCGCTTGTTGTTGCAAAGCAAAAAACTCACTTTCAGCAAGGCCTGCGGTATTATTTAAAAATGGTTTATAAAACTCAGATTTAGTGACGTCATCGACAATATAGGCACTGATCGAATCTTGATAACCAACGAGTACCGCTTGCGGTTGTGTTAACCCCACCTCTAAACCTTTGCGCATCCAGCCAATATTTTGCTGGAAAAATCGTGGAACTTGTTGCAAACGCTCAAGATAAAGCTGGTAATCAGCCTGCTTCTTGTAATCTGAACGTGATACCATAAACGATAAGCTGGAATGAAAACCATACTCTGAAGTCAACGGCATGTAATGACTATTAAATACATACTCATCAACACTATTTTGCACTTGGCCACGAATAATAGTGAGATTAATACGATTTTCTTCACTGAGTTTATCTTTATCAATCGCATCTAACTGTGCTAACAACTCAGTATTATGCTGGTATTTTTTTTCCAGAAATTCTGCTGATAAATTAGTGAGCAAATAACCATCAACACCTTCGGGATTGCTATAAGGGCTAATGCTTTTACGGTAATCAACAATTGATTGCGCAACTTGCGTAAATTGTTGATTATCATCAATTGCAGTCATTTGACAAGCTGTTAATGTGCATGCCAAAGCGATACTTAATAGTGAATGTCGCACAACGAATGATGCTGATTTTTTCATAATTTGAGATCTGCTACATAAAACGTGGCGTTTAACCTAACCTAGGCAACTAAAATAACCAAAAAAATGCGACCAAGGGCGATAAATGCGAGGTTAAATTAACCGCGACTATTGTCTAGTAGTTAATCAGCGCGCCATAGGCTTAAGCAGATTGCTGAGAAAACCAGCGATTGAGCGAGAAAAATAGAATTTTCGCCCCCAAATTACATCTTTTTACTTTTAAATATTCCCGATACAGATTAATGTAAGGTTATGTCAAACGCTAGGATTGCGTAAATATCTCATGGAGAGAGTTCTTTAATTTCACTGTTACGTATATTTAATTGGTGTATACAATGATGTTCCATGATTCCATGGCTATTGCTCAAGAAAAAATGACCAAGGTATGTATCTTTTTAGAACATCACGTATTACCACCGACTCCACTTAATTATCACGTTGTTTATACCTACGTTAGCCAAGCGAATACTCATTTAAACACCACCATTGATCGCGCAATTGCCCAAGGCCAAGCAATTGATTGTGTCTATATCGAGCAATTATATTTCGATTACATGGATCACGCTCACAAAGCTGAAACAAACATGGTTCGTAATGTCGACGGTATTATTAATTCATTATCACGTAGCGCGCATTCAACCGAAAAAGATATTATCCGCTTTGCAAGCCAAGTTAGTGATTGCGTACATTCGCTAGATGAGAACAATGTTTCTCAAAGCCGCCAAGCGCTTGAAACGTTAAACAAACAAACCGCTCATTTACTCACTCAACACAAACAATTTAAGCAAGAGCTGATCAAAGCAAAACGATTACAAGAAAAAACCCAACAGCAACTTGTGCAGTTACGCAAACAACATATTACTGATCAACAAACAGGCCTATTTAAACGTCATTATTTAAATCAACAAACTCAGTTATGGCTAGACCAAAATAAATCGGTGTGCGCCATTGCTATCCAAATCGATAACTTAGATCATTTTATTGATAATTATGGCGATGTAATTGGTGAAGTCATTTTGAGTAAAGTCGCTAAACAAATTCAAAAATATGTATTTGAAAGCGGCCTTCCGGGGCGTACTAGTAAAGATGCCTTTACCATCTTGTTGGCTGATATTGACCCTGAAACAGCCAATGTTATTGCTGAGAAAGTCCGCAATGGTGTCGAAAAACTACGCTTTGTCAGCTCTAAAAATGGTATCAAGCTGCCAGCAATCAACCTGTCATTAGGTATTGCCAAACATCAAGATGAAAAAGATTTTAATAATCTTGCTCGCAAAGCTTCCAATGCTGCACATAAAGCGAGATCACTTGGTCAAAGTAGTTTTATTGCTGGTCAATAGTCTTTAATCAGTTTGATCCACAAGCAATTTAACTAGATTCAAATTGCACCCCACAGGCACAATCAAGTACACTAGTCTTTATTACCACGATAGAGATTAATCATGAACGAGAATCCAGAAAAGACTACGCATTTTGGTTACAAAACCGTTGCCGAAACAGAAAAAGCCTCCATGGTTGCCGATGTGTTTCATTCTGTTGCGACTAAATATGATGTAATGAATGATCTCATGTCGTTTGGTATTCATCGCTTATGGAAACGCCAAACTATCGCCAGCTCAGGTGTTCGTAAAGGTCATCATGTGCTGGATTTAGCCGGTGGCACAGGAGACTTAACCGCTAAGTTTAGCCAGCTAGTGGGTGATACAGGGCAAGTTGTCTTAGGAGATATCAACTCATCAATGCTTAAGGTAGGCCGTGAAAAGCTGCATAACTTAGGTCTTGTTAGCAATATCGACTACGTGCAAATGAATGCCGAAGCACTGCCTTTCCCTGACAATAGCTTTGACTTAATTACTATTGCTTTTGGCTTACGTAATGTTACCGACCAAAACAAAGCGCTGCGCTCAATGTACCGTATTTTGAAGCCTGGTGGCCGTTTACTGGTACTCGAGTTTTCTAAACCAGAGCATGAAGTACTCAGTAAAGCCTATGATTTTTACTCATTCAACCTGCTACCAAAAATGGGTGAACTCGTTGCAAATGATGGTGAATCATACAAATATTTAGCTGAATCGATTCGTATGCATCCTGATCAAGAAACACTAAAAGCAATGATGAACGACGCAGGGTTTGAGCAAACAACATATCAAAACCTAACTGGCGGAATTGTTGCATTGCATCGCGGCTTTAAATATTAACAGTCGCCAAGCTCATCACATTGATTGCTAAGGTATTGGTATGTTAAATAACTTTATAGTCGCTATCGTAGAGCGTATTTTAAATACGGCACTTAAGCTCGACCCAACCCTTAGCAATAGACTTGCCGCCATTGCTCAACAGCGCTTATTAATTGATATACGCGATTGGCAGCAGCAGTTTTTAGTTGTATTTACTGGTCAGCAACTGCATATCTATAACACCACTGAACAGCAATTTGATTGCATGATCAGTGCTGATATACAGACTTTAATGGCCCTTAAAAACCCAGCCATGCTCACTCAATTAATTCGCCAAGACAAGCTTGATTTGCAAGGTGACCTCAATATCGCGCAAGGTTTTAGCAATGCCTTTGCAATGCTTGATATCGACTGGCCTGAGCACTTATCAGGCTATCTGGGTGATGCCGCAGCTCAACAGTTATGGCTGCTGTTGCAACAAGCTCAGCAACACGGAAAAAAAACCAGCATGCAACTGGCAACGACAGTAACAACTTTATGCCAAGACGAACTTAAGGTGACCATTCACCCTTTAGAGCTGGAACAATTTAAGCAACACACACGTCAACTGAAAAGTCATACTGTGCAACTTGAGTTGCGAATTAACCAATTACTTCAAGCTAAATAAATCAGTAAGGATTATTTGT
Organism: Pseudoalteromonas sp. S1727; assembly: GCF_005886375.1. NCBI lineage: Bacteria > Pseudomonadati > Pseudomonadota > Gammaproteobacteria > Alteromonadales > Pseudoalteromonadaceae > Pseudoalteromonas > Pseudoalteromonas sp. S1727. Next base: position 54,087 of record NZ_PNDT01000105.1, on the reverse strand, counting down.
GTCAGCTGCTCGGCTTTATAACATCACTAAAACCCTGCTTAACTATGGTTTAGATGAATTAATACCATCACAAAAAATACCTTGGTACGGCAAAGTAAGTCGCGCTTGTTTGTTTTGGTTGAAAAACAAACACCCCGAAAAACCTGCGGGTTTAAGGCTGCGCTTAGCACTACAGCAATTAGGGCCTGTGTGGATCAAATTTGGCCAAATGCTATCGACTCGACGTGACTTGTTACCTCTGGATATCGCTTTAGAACTGGCTTTATTGCAAGATCAAGTACAGCCATTTGATGGCGTGTTAGCACAAAAGTTAATTGAAACTGCCCTTGAAATAGAGAATATCAGCGAATATTTTAGTGACTTTGATCAAACACCGTTGGCATCCGCATCCATAGCACAAGTACATACTGCAACCTTAATTGATGAACAAAACCAGCCACAAAATGTGGTGATCAAAGTTATTCGCCCAGATATCAAAAATCAAATTGATGCTGATTTAGCGCTCATGGAACAGTTTGCCAAAGTAGTCGCCAAATTAATCAATGAAGCGAAAAGGTTACGCCCTGTAGAAGTTGTTAAAGAGTATAAAAAAACCTTACTTGATGAATTAGACTTACTGCGTGAAGGCGCTAATGCAATTCAATTAAAGCGCAATTTTGAGGGGTCTGAGTCCCTTTATATTCCGTATGTTTATAGTGACTACAGCCGAGTAAATGTATTGGTTATGGAACGTATCTATGGCATTCCGGTGTCTGATACAGATGCACTCATTGCACAAAACACCAATATGAAATTACTCGCTGAGCGAGGCGTGGAGGTGTTTTTTACCCAAGTATTTCGGGATAGCTTTTTTCATGCTGACATGCATCCGGGTAATGTGTTTGTCTCTTACGATACACCTGAAAACCCAAAATTCATTGGTATAGACTGCGGTATCGTTGGCACTTTAAATAAAGAAGATAAACGCTATTTAGCAGAAAATTTTATTGCATTCTTTAACCGTGATTATCGTCAAGTGGCACAATTACACGTTGATTCAGGATGGGTACCAAAAGATACCAGTGTTGAAGAATTTGAGTTTGCCATTCGTACTGTCTGCGAACCAATCTTTAATAAACCGCTTGCCGAGATTTCATTTGGTCACGTACTAGTTAACCTATTTAATACCGCTCGTCGCTTTAATATGCAAGTTCAACCGCAATTGGTTCTACTGCAAAAAACCTTGTTGTATGTTGAAGGTTTAGGTCGACAGCTATATCCACAGCTAGACTTGTGGAAAACAGCCAAACCCTTTTTAGAGGAGTGGGTAAAACAACAAGTAGGTCCTTGGTCGGTGCTTAAGCAAGTCTATGCAAACTTGCCATTTTGGGCTGAAAAAATGCCCGAGCTACCTGATTTAATTTATCAGAATCTAAAACAACAACAGCAACACAATCAACCAGCATTGCCACAATCATCGCATAAGCCATTGTTACTTGGTGTATTTGCAGGCGCAGCAATGATAGTTTCGGGGTTATGTTATTTACAACATGATTTTATCGCTACCGTGGTTGCTGCAAGCTGTTCACTAATTGGCTTTGTTTTAGCGTGGCGAAACGCATAAACTAAGTGCTATTTAAACTCTGCTGAGTATAATCAGCGTAAACATACAATGAAATTTGGAGTAAACCATGGGTTTTGGCGGTATTAGTATTTGGCAATTATTAATTGTACTAGCAATCATTGTGTTACTTTTTGGCACAAAAAAATTACGTGGCATTGGCGGTGACTTAGGTAATGCAGTAAAAGGTTTCAAAAAAGCAGTGTCTGATGACGAGCAAAGCAAGCCTGCAGAACCCATTGAGCAAGCAAATAACCCTATACAAAATAAAGAATCTGCTGATAAAAGCAAAGAAGACCATAAGGTTTAATTAGCATGGGTATGTGGGAACTGGTTGTGGTGTTAATCGTCGGCTTAGTGGTGCTCGGCCCTGAGCGGTTGCCCGTTGCTGTTCGCACGGTAAGCCGCTGGATAAAGACGATAAAATCTTTAGCAAATTCAGTTAAGGCCGAGGTCAACGAAGAGTTAAGAGTGCATGAGTTGCATCAAAATTTAAAAAAAGCTGAACAGCAAGGCATGCAAGATCTCAACCCTGCCATAAAAGACTCGGTTGACGAGTTGCAAAAAGCGGCTGAGTCCGTCACACACAGTTATAAAAAAGCCTCTTCGGATCTAACCAAAAAAGCGAATATTGATGAACAAAAATGAAATTATTTTTGTTAGCTGTGGTCTATATATCGGTAACGAGTTAAATTATGACTGAACAAGTAAAATCCGGCTTTGTAAGTCATTTAATCGAACTGCGAAACAGGCTAATGAAAGCCTTATTAGCTATTTTGCTATTTTTTATAGCATTGGTTTATTTCGCAAACGATATATACAGTTTTGTTGCCGCACCCTTAATTGCGCACTTACCAAGCACCGCAACTATGATAGCCACAGATGTAACGGCACCATTTTTTGCACCATTTAAGTTAACCTTATTTGTCGCTTTGTTTGCAGCGTTTCCGGTGATATTACATCAAATATGGGGCTTTATAGCACCAGGGCTATACCAGCATGAAAAGCGCATGCTAATGCCTATTTTGGCATCAAGCATTGTACTTTTTTATAGCGGGATCGCATTTTGTTACTTTGTAGTGCTACCAATTATTCTTGGGTTTTTTACCAGTGTCGGCCCAGAAATGATGACCCTAGCACCGGATATTAGTAGTTACTTAAGTTTCGCGTTAAAGTTATTTTTTGCCTTTGGTGTGGCCTTTGAAATCCCTGTAGCTATTATGCTGTTGTGCTTCAGCGGTGCGACGACAACACAGAGTTTAAAAGAAAAACGCCCCTATATTGTGGTAGGTGTTTTTGTGGTGGCGATGTTTTTAACACCGCCCGATGTACTTTCACAGTCATTATTAGCATTGCCCATGCTACTGTTATTTGAATTGGGGTTAATTTTAGCGTCTTTTTATAGCGCTAAGCCTCAGCAAAATGAGTCAGAGGAATAAATGAAAAAACAACTACTGCCAATACTTGCTTTGCTAAGTATTCCAACGGTTCATGCCAACGATGTAAACCTTCAAGCTTTACAGGCTTGTACATTTGTAGAAAATGATTTTAACCGCCTACTTTGTTACGACAACACTATGGCAGGTAAATCATTAAGTAAGCCAACCACCTCGAAAACGTTAACACCTGCTACAAATAGCGCTGCGCCTGCGGTTGCCGCAACTACAGGCACTGCTGTCGCGAGTGAGCAGATAGTTAAAACGAAGAACGAAAACTTTGGCCTTGAACATAAAGAAGCAGCTAAAGATAACGACGATGAAATTTCTGCCATCGTAACCAGCGTTGAAGAAGCACCGTATGGCGAGTTAATTATTAACTTAGATAATGGTCAGCAATGGCGCCAAATTGGTTCTGACAGCTTACGCCTTACTGCCAACGACACAATTGTGATCGAGCGAGGTTTGTTCAACTCCTTTTTATTGAAGAAAGAAGGTCTGAATCGTTCGATCCGCGTTAAGCGCACTAATTAATGACCACACTCCTTATTGATGCTGGCGTAAACCTCACCAATCATCAATTTGACGATCAACATTTGGCTATCATTACTCGTGCAAAAGCACACAATGTTAGTCAAATGCTGTTAATTGGCTGCGATATTGATTCTAGCCAACACGCCTTAGAGCTAGCAAAGCAATATCAACTGCTCGCAACTGCTGGCATTCATCCACATGATGCCAAATCAGCAGATGAACAATTAGAAATACAATTACGCGCATTGGCAGCCGCCCCACAAGTAGTCGCTATTGGCGAGTGCGGATTGGATTATAATCGCGATTTTTCTCCTCGCGAGATTCAACGCTCCGTATTACACCGACAATTAGCGTTGGCAGTAGCACTAAACCTTCCGGTATATTTACATGAACGTGATGCCAGCGAAGATATGCTTGCAATCTTGCAACAATACTCTATCCGTGGTGTATTACATTGCTTCACCGGTGACCAACATGCACTTGAGCAATATTTAGCGCTAGGTTTATATATTGGTATTACCGGTTGGGTTTGCGATGAGCGCCGTGGTAAGCAGTTACAACAACTTATACCAAGTATTCCACTTGAACGGTTATTGATAGAAACGGACGCGCCGTTTTTAATTCCACGTTCGATAACACCAAGACCAAAATCTCATCGTAATGAGCCAAGCTATTTGCCACATATCTGCGAAACGATTGCCACCTTAAAAGGGTTAGAATTTACAACCGTTGCAGAGCAAACTACACTTAACTTCCAACAGTTATTCAACCATAAGGGCTGATAATGAAGCGTGTTTGGTTGCTGCTATGTAGCTTGCTATTGATTTCATTTTCATCTCATGCCACGAATATCGTCTTAGATAAAAACTTTAAACGCTTGCAAGATATTCCTTTTGAGTACTCATTGCAGCCCCTAACACTCAACCAAGCTAAGTTAGCACCCAATCCACAATGGCAACAACTCGCAGATCAAGCGCTCAATTTAGGGGTAACAGACCAAGCTGTATGGCTTCGTCTACAAGTTAGTAATACTGAAAACTCACCTCTAGCGCTACTGCTCTCAATCGACAACCCATTATTAGATAAGGTTGCGGTCTATCATTATGACGGGCAAAGTACCTTATTATTTAAAGAGATTGGTGATGCTTTACCACTGAATAATCGGCAAATTAAAACAGAGTCTCTTTTAGTTAAGCTGGTGCTGCCACCAAACAGTGACTCAAAATTATTACTACGTGTTGAAAGTAAAAATGGCGTTAGAGTCCCTTTAAGTCTTTGGCAACACGATGAATATTTAAAGTATAAAAGTAAATTTAATCTAATGTACGGCTTGCTCGTCGGGTTTATTCTCTCGTTAGCAATCACATGTTTGGTGTTGTTTGGTTTTTCACGCAAACACTACTTTGCACTTAGCGGTGGCATTTTAATTACTTTGTGGTTACTGCTCATTTATTTATATGGGTTTGGCTATCGCTACTTTCACCCTTCGGTCCCCGCCTTGCAGCAAGTTGCAATCCCTACAATGTTAATGCTTACAGCATACTTGTTTAAGCCGTTACTTGAGCAACTACGTAAAAATATTAATGTTTATCTACACCCTGTGCATAATTGGTGTAATAGGTTGCTTGGCATCAGCCTGTTATTCATTTGGTTGCTGCCGCCAAATGCTATGATTATTATCAGCTTAGCAGCTCCGACAGTGGTAATGTTTATGCATATCACTGCAATCACCTTAGATATAAGAACCAAACGAACACAACCATTAATAGCTTTGTTAACAGCGGCAATCGTGTATTTCTCCGCTTTACTTTACTTAATCAGCGTGGTTTTTAATGTTTATGATTTTAATACCCGTGGTTTACCATTTGTATTCTTTAGCTTTTTAATCTGTTCGCTTAGTCTAAGTTTTGCCACTATTAAACATTACTTAATCGAGCGTGACGCACAAGTCGCCGCCCAACAAAGTAAAATTGCACAAAGCGAAGCTCATGATGCCTTACTCCAAGAGCGTTTAGCATTACAAGAACAAGCCAGATTAGATCTCGAAGCAAATATTGAAGAGCGTACGTTTGAGCTACAAGTTACGCTGCGCGAATTAGAAGAAAAAAACCGCGCTCTCGAACAAATCAATATGGAAGATCCATTAACCAAAATCAAAAATCGTCGCTACTTTGATAAGAAACTTGTCATGGATTTGCGCCGCTCTCGTCGCGAACAAACTCCATTGAGTGTCATAATGCTCGATATCGATCACTTTAAAAGCATTAATGATACTTATGGCCACCTAATTGGCGACCAAACTATTCGTGCTGTCGCAGACATTATAAAAAACCGCCTAAAACGACCTCTCGACGAAGTGGTCCGTTATGGGGGAGAAGAGTTTGTCGTTTTACTCCCCAACACGGTTCTCAGTGGTGCTATTGAGTTAGCAGAGCAAATACGCCAAGCAATCATGGATACGGCTATTACTGTTGCAAATACTGAAATCAAATTTACTATAAGTGCTGGTGTATATAGCGCCATCGCTGAAGACATTAATAACCCTGGATTATTCACCGGCTGCGCTGATCAAGCACTTTATCATGCCAAACAAAGTGGTCGTAATCGTGTAGTTAGCTTTCCAATTTTAGACTAGGAGCAAATAATGGCCCAATCAGGTCTCGACCTTTTCCCTTACACTCGCATGCGCCGCATGCGCCGCAGTGATTTCTCTCGCCGCTTAATGGCTGAAAACCAACTCACTGTAAATGACTTAATTTATCCAGTATTTGTACTTGAAGGCAACAACCGTCGTGAGGCGATTGAGTCAATGCCGGGTATAGAGCGTTTATCTATCGACCAACTCCTTATTGAAGCAAAAGAGCTAGTCGCATTAGGTGTGCCAGCTATCGCTATATTTCCGGTTACTCCTGCTGACAAAAAATCATTATTAGCCGAAGAAGCCTACAATGATGATGCACTTGCACAACGTACTGTACGCGCTTTAAAAGCAGCATACCCTGAACTTGGTGTGATCACTGACGTCGCACTTGATCCATTTACGGTACATGGTCAGGATGGCATTATTGATGAAGACGGCTATGTGATTAACGATGTCACTACTGAAATTTTAGTAAAACAAGCGCTATCTCATGCTGAGGCTGGTGCAGATGTTGTTGCTCCTTCGGATATGATGGATGGTCGTATTGGCGCTATTCGTGAAGCGTTAGAAGCAAATGGGCATATTCATACACGTATAATGGCTTACTCAGCTAAATACGCTTCAAGTTATTATGGACCATTTCGTGATGCAGTCGGCTCAGCTGGCAACTTAAAAGGCGCTGACAAAAAAACCTACCAAATGGATCCTGCAAATTCTGATGAAGCAATTCGTGAAGTTGCACTCGATTTGCAAGAAGGCGCTGACATGGTAATGGTTAAGCCCGGCATGCCTTATTTAGATGTAGTACGTCGTGTCAAAGATGAGTTTGGCGTACCAACTTTCGCTTATCAGGTTAGCGGTGAATACGCTATGCATAAAGCGGCTATTGATAACGGCTGGTTAGCCGAAGAAGCGACTATAATGGAATCTTTATTGGCATTTAAACGTGCTGGTGCAGATGGCATTTTAACGTATTTTGCCAAGCAAGCTGCGCAATGGCTAAATAAATAACAGCTCATAGCGCTAATTTTAAAAGAGCGTTAATACGCTCTTTTTATTTTCATTTTATTAACAATTATTATTTTATTTGTCATAAATTACCCTTAAACTGTTTGTCCCATTCGGGACATAATACACGGGAAAAATAATAATGTTAAATACAAAAATAACGCCATTGGCGCTTGTTATTGCAAGCCTCAGTGCACCAGCTTCAGCTAACTTAATCATCTCAGAATATGTTGAAGGCGGCGGTTACAATAAAGCAATTGAAATTTATAATACTACATCCACAGCTGTATCTCTTGACGGTTATACCCTCAATTTATATTCAAACGGCAGTGAAGCCCCTTCCACAAGTGAAGAATTATCCGGTTCTATTGCCGCAAATAGTGCTTATGTCATCGTCACGTCAGATGATCGAGCTGTAGAAGAGCTAAAAGCCAAGGCCAATATATTCAGTGGTACTGTTAACTTTAATGGTGATGATGCTTTTACACTTACGCTCGGTGATACCATTGTTGATAGCTTTGGCCAAATAGGCGTGCGCCCTGATAATGGTCAATGGTCAGCGGGTGGTGTTGTCACTAAAGATAGAAGCTTGCGTCGTAAATCAGATATCACGTCTGGACGTACCGATGCCGCCTCGACATTTGATCCAAGTGAGCAATGGCTACAATTTGATAAAGATGACTTTTCGGGCTTAGGTTTCCATGGGGAAAATAATCAACCAGATCCAGAGCCTGAACCTGAGCCAGTTACACCACTTGAATGTGGTGCAGCTAAAACCCTTATCAACGCAATTCAAGGTGAAGGCGGTGATAGCCCTCTATTGAACACAGAAATTGAGCTTGAAGGTATTGTAACTGCTGATTTCCAAGGCGCAGAGCAATTAAATGGTTTCTTCATTACATCACTGGAAGCTGATATTGATACTAATCCTTTAACGTCTGAAGGGGTATTTGTTTACTTTGCTGATAGTGAGGTCAATGTCGGTGATCATGTACGTATCAAAGGAAGTGTTGCTGAGTACTACAACGCCACACAAATTGGTAACGTTAGCCAAATAGAAGTATGTGCTACGGGTCTGACAACCACTGCAACTAAAATATCACTGCCTGTTTCTGAGGTAGCGGATTTAGAAGCCTATGAAGGCATGCTAGTGACCTTAGAACAACCCCTTGTTGTTACCAATAACTATGGCTTAGGGCGTTATGGTGAAGTTGATCTAGCAACAGAGCGTTTATATCAAGGCACACAAATAGCCCTACCTGGGGATGCAGCAAATGCAGTAGAAGTTGAAAATGAGAAAAAACAAATTTTACTTGATGATGGCTCAACAAAGCAAAACCTTGATCCAGTTTCATACCCTGGTACAGGCTTGGACGCATACAACACACTGCGCTTAGGTGATACTGTAAATACCGTTACAGGTGTTCTAGGGTACAGCTTTGATCGCTATCGCATTCACCCAACAATCCAGCCCGCTTTTATTGCAACAAATCCGCGCACAGATGCCCCAGCTCTGCATGCTGATGCCGATCTACGTATTGCAAGCTTTAACGTTCTTAACTACTTTAACGGTGATGGCCAAGGTGCAGGTTTCCCAACCAGTCGTGGCGCAGACAGTGAAGCTGAGTTTATTCGCCAGCAAGCAAAAATTGTTAGTGCTATTGCTGCTTTAGAAGCAGATGTTATCGGTTTAATGGAAATCGAAAATGATGGTTTTGGCGCAAATAGCGCTATTGCGAGCTTAGTGAATGCGTTAAACGATGAAGATAGCACTAATGAATATGCATTCGTTAATTTCAACGTTGATAAAGTAGGTACTGATGAAATAACAACAGCCCTTATTTATCGCGCGAATAAAGTAGCCCAAGTCGGCACTGCTGCAATTACAACGGAATATCCATTTGACTACAGCAATCGCCCACCAATCGCGCAAAGCTTCAAATCACTTGAGTCTGAAGAGGTGTTTACTGTTGCTGTTGCACATTTGAAATCAAAAGGATGCGGTAGTGCAGATGGCAATAACGCCGATTTAGGCGATGGTCAAGCATGCTGGAATGAAATTCGCGTAACTGGTGCCAATGCCTTTGCGGATTGGCTAAACACCGCACCTACAGGTATCGATGATGAAGATATCATTTTAGTCGGCGATATGAATGCATACGCAATGGAAGATCCAATCCGCGCGTTTGCTGATAAAGGGTTTAAGAATGTTGTTGCAGAATTAGACGGCAATACCTTTAGCTATTCATATAGCTTCTCAGGCCGCCTGGGTAGCCTAGATCATGCTGTAGCTAGCCCAAGCTTGCTAACTAAAGTAGTGGCTGCAACAGACTGGCATATCAATGCAGATGAGCCAATCAGCTTAGACTATAATGTTGAGTTTAAATCAGATTCACAACAAGCAAGTTTATATGCTAGTGATGCCTACAGAGCATCGGATCATGATCCTGTGATTGTAGATATTAAATCTGCTATTGCTGAACAGCCAACACCAGAGCCACAAGCGCCGGTATTATCACCAGAGCAAAGCTTCAGCGTGTTAGAAAACAGCGCTATTGGTACAGTTATAGGTCAGCTGGAGTTCACTGACGCCGATGCGCAGTACACACCGGTTGTTGAATTTATAGTTCAGGGTCACAATGGCGTAACGATTAATCAGCAAGGCCAGTTAATCGTTGCTGGCGACTTAGACTTCGAATTTGAAAAGAAAATCACGTTAATGGTACAAGCTAAAGACAGTGCGGGTAACTTATCAGATGCGCAACTTGTCTATATTAATATCAACAATGATGAATCAGATGACGAAGATGATGACTCCGGCTCACTATTTTGGCTAACATTATTAGCACTGCCGCTAACGTTGTTACGCCGTAAAAAAGTGTAATATGAACTAAGCTCTGATTGTAATAGGTTTACTCTTAAGAGTTCAGGTTAATAAAAAGGCCGCTATTTAGCGGCCTCTTTTTATGCATTACAGGGTGTTTGCTGTAGTTTATCGCAACTACTTTTATTTTTCTTATACCAACACTTAATCGACTGCTGAGTTTGCGTATCAAACTGCCAATTATAAAAGCGAACGACCTTGTTATTTTCTAACGTTACGACAAGCACAGTTAATAATTTGAATGAATGAAAATGTATATCAACTATTTCATCTGCGTTGATATATTTCTTACCAAATCCTTGAGAGTAATAAATTCCCGCTTTATAACAGTGCAAAAATCGTAAATTGATTATATTTAGAATTGAAATCATAAATATAATCGGCGTAATTACTAAAGCTAAAACAGTTTGATTTACAGTAAAGATAAGTGTTAATGAAAAAGTGACCAGCGCCACAATTAAAATTATCACTAACTGTAACAACCAATTTGGGCTCAATTTAATTGCGTTCATATAAACGTCCTAAAAAGTACCTGTTTATGTCTCTTTCTTCGAGAGACTTCCATTTCCCTTATATAACCATAAAGATGGCCATAAGTTATTATCTTACCCGCTTTAGTTGATCGTATTCAAGTATTTGCACTACTTTTTCCCTAGGTACAAACGATTAGTTTCAATATTCTGAATAATACTCCATTCAGATAATACTTATTAACTGGTCAGATTATAGAAAGAAGGAATAAATGATTAGTTATATTTGAGTAGCATTTACAGCGCTTAAACGAGAAATTACCTAAGCGATAACAACAGCAAAAAGTCATAACATCAAAAAAGTGTACCCGTTTATTTATGAGTGCTTTGTTTTGATTATAGAAACAAAAAACCCGCAACAAGTGCGGGTTTTTTCAAAGATTTAAAAGGCTAATTACTTAGCAGCTTTCTTCTCTTTTTCTGCAGCGATTACAGTTTCAGCTACGTTTTGTGGACATGGTGCATAGTGTGAGAACTCCATAGAGAACTGACCACGACCTGATGTCATTGTACGTAATGAACCGATGTAACCGAACATTTCTGATAACGGAACGTCAGCTTTAATACGAACGCCTGTTAAACCAGCTTCTTGGTCTTTCATCATACCACGACGACGGTTAAGGTCACCGATTACGTCACCAACGTGATCTTCTGGCGTGAACACGTCAACTTTCATGATTGGCTCAAGAAGTTGTGCGCCCGCTTTAGGGATCGATTGACGGAAAGCGCCTTTAGCAGCGATTTCGAATGCGATTGCTGATGAATCCACGGCGTGGAAGCCACCGTCGAAAAGTTCAACTTCAACGTCAAGCACAGGGAAGCCAGCTAGCACACCTTCGCTCATCATTGACTTGAAGCCTTTCTCAACTGCAGGCCAGAATTCTTTAGGTACGTTACCACCAACAACTGTTGATTTAAACGTGAAGCCTGAAGCAACTTCGCCTGGCTTGATGCGGTAGTCGATTTTACCGAACTGACCAGAACCACCAGATTGTTTCTTATGCGTGTAGCTATCTTCGATTTCACGAGTGATAGTTTCGCGGTAAGCAACCTGTGGTTGACCAACGATAAGGTCTACACCGTAAGTACGCTTAAGGATATCTACTTTGATATCTAAGTGAAGCTCACCCATACCTTTAAGGATAGTTTCGCCTGAATCTTCATCAGTCTCAACTTGGAAAGATGGATCTTCTGCAACCATTTTACCGATAGCAACACCCATTTTCTCATTACCGCCTTTATCTTTAGGCTGTACAGCAATCGAGATTACTGGCGTTGGGAATACCATTGGCTCAAGTGTTACTGGGTGCTTAGGATCACAAAGAGTGTGACCAGTTTGCACGTTTTTCATACCTACGATTGCAATGATGTCACCAGCTTGTGCGCTAGTTAATTCGTTACGGTCGTCTGCTTGCATCTCAACCATACGGCCAACACGCTCAGTTTTACCAGTAAACGCGTTAAGGATAGTGTCACCCTTGTTAAGTTTACCAGAGTAGATACGTACGAAAGTTAATGCACCGAAACGGTCATCCATGATCTTAAACGCTAACGCTTTGAATGGTTCGTCAGCAGATACGATTGCGAATTCACCGTTTTCATTACCTTCTTCGTCCATAAGAGGTTGAGGATCAACTTCTGTAGGCGCTGGTAAGTAATCAACAACAGCATCAAGTACTAACTGCATACCTTTGTTCTTGAACGCAGAACCACAGTATGTAGGGAAGAAAGCAAGGTCACGAGTACCTTTACGGATACAACGCTTGATATCTTCTAAAGAAGGTACTTCACCTTCCATGTACGCTTCCATTAGATCATCGTCTTGCTCTACAGCAGTTTCGATTAGCATTTCATGGTATTCATCAACTTTGTCTACCATGTCTGCAGGAACGTCTTCAACTGTGTAGTTCTCTGGAAGACCAGTTTCGTCCCAGATGTATGCTTTTTTAGTTAAAACGTCAACAACACCACAGAACTCATCTTCGATACCAATTGGTAACGTCATGATTAATGGGTTTGCGCCAAGTACTTTACGTACTTGCTCTGTTACACGGTAAAAATCAGCACCCATACGGTCTAATTTGTTTACGAAAATAACACGTGCAACTTCTGATTCGTTAGCATAACGCCAGTTAGTTTCTGATTGTGGTTCAACACCACCAGAACCACAGAATACACCGATGCCGCCATCAAGTACTTTAAGTGAACGGTATACTTCAACAGTGAAGTCAACGTGTCCAGGAGTATCGATAACGTTAAAACGGTGATCTTTCCAGAAACAGCTTACAGCCGCAGACTGGATAGTAATACCGCGCTCAGCTTCTTGTTCCATGAAGTCAGTTGTTGATTCACCATCATGAACCTCACCTGTTTTATGGATTTGACCAGTAAGCTTTAGGATACGCTCAGTAGTCGTGGTCTTACCCGCATCAACGTGCGCGAAAATACCAATGTTTCTGTACTTCGATAAATCTGCCATTATTTTACTCTTAATAAAGTCGAAAAATTATTCGGCGGGAGTATAGCATTACTTAATGCGAACATCACCATAGAAGTCGCTTAAAATGCAATCAATTCTAGAAAATATTTTTACTGCTGTTCTCTATATCTTAATTTCACATAACTTAGAACAACAAAAAAACCAGGGATCACACTATAAATCAGATAGATAAACTGTTATCCCATTTTATAACAACGCTCAGGTCGACCTATGCTGCCATAGCTTTGGTCGGCACTGACTTGCTCAGCCTCTAGTAAATACTCGAGATAGCGCCGTGCCGTAGAGCGGCTAACGCCAACTAAATCGCCCATTTGTTGTGCTGTAAAAGGTGTTTTTTTATGCTCTTTAAAGGCATCAATGATTTTCCTCAAGGTGAGTTGATCCACCCCTTTAGGCAACCTGACGGGGGCCTTTGTTTGTTCATTTGAGCCGAATAAGGTGTCAACCATTGATTGCGTCACTTCGTTGGCATCCGACAAGCACTGTTGGCGTGATTCAAATCGTGCTAATGCTTGATCAAGACGATTAAGCATTAATGGCTTTACCAAAAAATCACAAGCACCCAACTGCATGGCTTTTTCAAGCGTTTCGACTTCCTTGGCTGCGGTCAATAGCATGACATCGCTTTTAATCGCACGTGCCCTTAATTCACTTAATAAATCGAGCCCATTACCGTCTGGCAAGTGAATATCCAATAAGATTAGATCAGGCTCTATCGCCTGCAATAACCCGTTAGCCGTACTGAGATTAGCGGCAATTCCAACAACCTGATACTGACCTTGACGCAAGCTTTGTCGCGCAGTTTGATTCCCTGCAACCCCATTAGGTAGCAACAAGTATTGCGCAAGCAGCTGTGCAACCTCTAGTTCATCTTCGATGATAACTACTGAATATGTCATTTTTTATTACTCATTTTTAGCATTGCTGCGCTATCGCATTTACTTTTGTTATAATTTGCTTCGTCGCAGCTTATCACCCTAAATAACTTGCTGTTACTTAGGAATATAGACGCTCAGTCGAGCGCCTTTTAAATCTGACTCACCAATTTCTAAACTGCCACCACAGGAGTCCAAATTAGTTTTTACTAAATATAACCCAATACCATGTTCTGCACCGCTTTTAGAACTATATTGCGGGGTAAAAATTACCTCGTGATCACTGCCCAAACCGAAGCCACTGTCTTCTACATCAAACAATAAAGTTTGACTGGTTTCATCCACGGTTACTCGTACATAAGGCGTGCGTTCTTCACTGGCTCTGATCGCTGCATCAATGGCATTATCAATTAAATTCCCTAATATTGACACTACCCGTTCTAACATTTCGGTCCGCTCTATCGCACCGAGTAAGCTATCTGGATTTAGCTCAAGCACTACATTTAACTCACGTGCTTTATGATATTTACCGACTAATAAACCGGCTAGAACAGGATCTTGAATGCGCTCTAGCAAGTGGTGGATCTGCGCTTGTGAACCTTGACTTTCTTGACCAATTAATTCGATTGCTTGCTCATTTTTACCCATCTGAATAAGCGCACCAATTAAGTTTAGCTTGTTCGAATAATCATGTGTTTGCACTCTTAAAAGCTCTGCAAAGGCTTGTACTTTAGTAAGTTGTTGGCTTAAGTATTCAAGCTCATCTGCAGGACGCAGGGTCAGTAAAATACCATCGGCCTGTCCTTGCACTTGCAATGAAAAACGCGAAAGCACTAAGCGCTTATCCGCTGCAAATAGTTCAAAGCCAACCATTTTTCGGCGTTGGTTACGCAGTAAAAATTCAGCATGCTCTGGTAGTAAATCTTTAAGCGTGAGTGATTTATTGCTACAGGCCGCTGGTTTATCTAAAATTTCACAGGCTCGCTGAGTTAGCTTTCGCACGCGACCATCAGGATCAAGCGCTATCACGCCGCTGCGCATAGTATTTAAAATGGCATCTTGCTCTGAAAACAACCGTGCAATTTCATCAGGTTGCAAACCAAAAATGGCATTGCGTACTCGCTGTCCGATAAAAATAGCGGCAATAATACTCAACGCCACTAACAGCAAACCCCAGATCATAATTTCGACAATGCGCGCTCTGATCAACGGCTCAACCGACTGCACTAAAAAGCCAACCGATACTAAACCTATAATGTTTTGCTGTTCATCATAAACTGGCACTTTACCGCGAATAGATTCACCTAAGCTGCCTTGTGCCACTGAGATATAACGCTCACCTCTTAACGCCGCTTGGCTATCGCCGCCAACCATCCGCTTACCCAGTTTATTACTATCAGGGTGGGCAATCCGATGGGCATTTTTATCGCCAATAACAATAAAATCTGCGTCAGTAAGCTGACGCAGATTTTCTATTTCTTGGTTAATTGCCACCAAGTTACTGGGATTTTTTAACGCCTTCACAACCTCATCGCTTGATGCAATACTAGTCGCTACAGCAAGTGCCTTATCACCGATGTGATTATGTAAACTTTGTGCAGTAATTTGATACACCAAGCCGCCAAACAACACCGCTTGCAATACACATAGTCCTGTTACCCAAATTATGAGTCGCGTTTCTAAACGCTTGGGTCTTTTAACCATGCTTTGTAACGGGTTTTGCTTCTTGGTGTTGCTCATGATTACCTCAATTAAGCATGCTCTTGTTTCTCTTTCAGAGCCACTTTATCTGCTCGGCGCTGAGTTATAAAGTCTTTTAATGGAAATAACAACACCACGATTGAGATTACAAAAATACTCAAGGTCAATGGACGTTCCCATAAGAAACTTAATGAACCATCAGAGATCATCATTGAGCGACGGAAGTTACGTTCAATCATATCACCTAAAATAAAGCCTAGTAGCAATGGTGCCATTGGGAAAGCCAGCAAGCGTAATACCAGCGCTACAACAGCAAACCCAACCATCATAAATAAATCAAAAGTATTAAAGGAGACTAAATACACCCCTATTAAGCTGAAGAACAAAATCATAATAGTGAGCACTGATTTTGGCATCGCTAATACTTTTGCAAAATATGGGATCAACGGTAAGTTCAAAATCAGCAATACGATATTACCAAAATACATGCTAACGATAACCGCCCAAAACACACTTGGGTTTTCTTGCATCAACATCGGACCTGGTTGAATACCATAAGCAATTAATGCACCTAACATAATCGCTGTAGTGCCAGAACCGGGAATACCTAACGTTAATAGTGGTACGAACGAACCTGTACAAGCTGCATTATTAGCAGACTCAGGGGCTGCTAAACCACGTAATGACCCTTTACCAAACTTCTCTTTTAAGCCTTTAGGGGCTAAGTTGCGCTCAGTTGCATACGCCATAAAGCTAGCAATGGTTGCACCGGCACCCGGCAACACGCCAATAATAAAGCCAAGGATAGATGAACGACCCACCGTAGGTGCCATCTCTTTCACTTCTGCTTTAGTCAGTTTAGTTGAACCAATTTGTGGGGTATCTGAATCATTAATGCTCTTCACTTCTTTTTTCTCTGGGCGCACAACATTGATTAACGCCTCAGCTAAGGCAAAGGTTGCCATTGCCACGAGTAAAAAGCTAATACCATCAAGTAAATCCGCTTGGCCAAAAGTAAATCGCTCTGTACCAGATGATGGATCAATACCGACGGTTGCAAGCATTAAACCAAACACTGTCATCATCATGGCTTTTAAAAATTGTCCTTTATTCGAAAAAGCAGCAATCGCTGTTAAACCTAAAAACATCAGTACGACATAGTCAGGGGATTGAAAGCTCAGTGATACTTTTGCCAACAAAGGTGCAGCAACCATCAATAAAATAGCGCCCACTGTTCCGCCTATAAAGGAAGCGTACGCAGCAATCGCCAATGCTTTACCAGCATGACCTTGCTTAGCAAGCGGGTAACCGTCAAAGGAGGAGGCAACCGTGCCTGCAACCCCTGGGGCATTGATCAATATAGATGAGGTTGAACCGCCAAAAATTGCACCATAATAAACCCCAGCCATTAAGATCATGCCTGAATCGGCACCGATGCTATAAGTAATTGGGATCATTAATGCGATTGCTGTAATAGGGCCCAAGCCCGGTAGCATGCCAATAAAAGTACCAACAAAACAACCTACTATCACATACAACAGGTTGTTCCAGTCGAGTACGGTCGACAAACCCAACATAATTCCATCAAACATAACTTAACTCCACAGGTTGCCAGGAACCAAATAAATACCGAGCACTTGGGTCATTAAGAACCAAAACACTACCGCAACAGGAATAGAAGCCAGCAATAAAATCTTCTTGCGACGTTCTCCCATAACAAAAAAACCCACTAATAAAAACACACTGGTTGATATTAAAAAGCCAATTGGTTCAAGCATTGCGCTGTACAACACCATTAATATCAGCAAGCCAAATGTTCTTAATACATGTGATTTTTCAAGTACATCATCCGCATTTGTTTTTTCTGTTGGTTTAAGTAAAGTAGCTCCAATTGAAAGTAAGCAAACGATAATACCGAATGCCGCATATACTTTAGGTAAAGTGGCGGAGGTAACGGTTTCATACTCTTCAAATGGGAGTAATGGAATTTGCCATGCAACAATGGCGTATAGTGTAAATAGCGCCAAGAATAAACTTGGCCCTAGTAATTCGCGATTCAACATCAGAGCCTCGATTAACGTAACGTACGAATAAAGCCGAGTTCTTCCATAACAACTTTAAGCTGTGCTTCTTGCTGCTCAAGTGACTTTATAAATTGATCTTTTTCTTGAAATAGGTTTAACCAACCATTACGTGCACGCACAACTTCCCACTCAGGAGTCGTTTGTAACTTACGTAACTTCTCGGTGTATTGTGCAAGTTTGTCAGCAGGTAAGTTAGGTGCGGCAAAAAAGCCACGCCAGTTAATAAACTCCATGTCATAACCTAATGATTTAAGCGTTGGAATTTCTGGGTAATCCGGTAATGCTTCACCCGATGTGACCGCTAGAATACGTGCTTGGCCGCCATTGGCCACTTCTAACGCTTCACTTAAACCCGTTGAAAGTAGGTTAACTTCGCCCGATAACAAGCCGGCTTTTGCTTTACCACCCGCATCATAAGGGATATAGCGAAGGCGACGACCATCAATACCCGCGGCTTTAACTGCTTGTGCTGCAACTAAATGATCCATGCTGCCACGTGCCGAGCCACCCGCCACTTTTACAGAGCTTGGGTCATCCTTCATGGCGGCAACCACATCTTGCCATGTTTTATATGGTGAATCGTTACGTACCACGAATGCACCATAATCGGCGATCATGCTGGCAACGGGTGTTAGATCTCGGTAGCTGTAAGGAATTTTACCGGTTAATGCACGCAACACGATGGGTGTTGAGTTAACCATCAAAATATCGCCTTTTTTAGTACCAGACTCAATCAAGTAGGCGATTGCACGGCCACCGCCGCCGCCAGACATATTTTGGAATGAAGCATTGTCCTCAATACCCGATTTCACTAAACCTTCGCCAACGCCACGCGCTGTTGTATCCCAACCACCACCCGGACCACCTGGTACTAAAAAGTGAATATCAGCCATCGCAAATGGGCTGCTTA
Organism: Pseudoalteromonas sp. S1727; assembly: GCF_005886375.1. Classification (NCBI taxonomy): domain Bacteria; kingdom Pseudomonadati; phylum Pseudomonadota; class Gammaproteobacteria; order Alteromonadales; family Pseudoalteromonadaceae; genus Pseudoalteromonas; species Pseudoalteromonas sp. S1727. Next base: position 35,384 of record NZ_PNDT01000105.1, on the reverse strand, counting down.
ATACTAGCGATGCCGCCAGTACTGTGGTTTTAAATGATTTAAATAGTTTCATAAAAACTTACCCCTAAAATAAATACTGAATACGTGCTGCAAGGCCTAACCCATCATCTTCATCGCCAATCAGATCAACAGCACCAGGACCCTCAACTTCGGAGTAGATCACATTGGCCATAAACTTAATTTGTGAAGAGTAGTAATAGTTTGCACCTGCGGTATAGGTTGTTACTTCAGTACCCTGGAAGTCACTGGTGGCATCGGCACCACTTACGCGTGCTACCAATTCCCACGCATTTTTAATACCTTTAGGTTGAGAAAAAACCGCACTACCTTTCGAGTAGCTTTTTTGCGAACCATCAAGAAAGTAGCTTGCCGTGACAGCGTAAGCATCAAAGCGCTCACCATTAAGAACTGAACTTGCTTCTAATGTGTCTAACTCGCGAGTTGCGTATTCGGCTTCAACGCTAAAACCTTTGTTTTGGTAAGCAGCTTCAAGACCCATTTGCTCAAAGCTATTCAAACGAACTAATTCACCACCAGCCGCATAGTTAAGTAAGCGTGTATTGGTACTACGTACTTCGCCACGAGCCAGTGCGCCGGTTAATACACGGCCACCCATGTCACGTTTCGAATACCAGCTACCTAAGTGAAGAACACCATTATCGAGATCTTTTTGCCACGTCAAACGACCAGTAAGTGACAGTGCGAGTGAGCCATCATCATTATTGTTACCATTAGCGCCGAACGCTTCATTTTTATAAACACCTAGTGCATAACGTAAACCGGTACCTTTAAAATACTGGTATACCGATGTACCCCATTGGAAATAAGGCGATACGTTATCTGCCAATGAGCTACGCTCAATCGTGGCAATATGCTTTGAACTGGTTAACGCGTTTAACGAGATATCTTCACGCAATTTACCAACTTGCACTTTTAAGCCATTACCAAAACCACTGTAACGCAAACGTGCCATCACGATTTCACCACTGTTATCTGCAAAATCTAATAGCAATTTGTTATCCCAGTCACCATGCTCACTTTCAACATATAAACGAGCGCGACGTACAAAAAAGTCGCTGGCATCTTCACCAGAGCGGTTAGGGCCGGCGTTGTAAGCACCATCAAAGTGGTTATAATCCACTTGTAAACGGCCACCAAATTCTAGGTTGAAGGCTTTATTGCCTTTCATTGAGTCGACTTCTTTTTGTAGCTCATCCAGTTGCTGTTGTAATTTTTCAGTATCAGTGGCAGCTAATGCTGAGGTACTTGCTAGTGCTGCGGCAATGGCTAAAGCCAATTGTGTGTTACTTGCTTTCATTATTTTCTCCACACCTGTGTATAATTTTGTTGTCGTTTAGATGAGCTACTGCAATCTGCTATCTAACATCGAGCATAGTGTTAACGCTTGATTAACGAAATGTTTAGAAGTTAAGTTTCATTGATGTTCGTTTCGTGCTTTTTGACCATAAAAACCATGACCAATATGAACACAATAAGAGGTTGATATAATTAGTGTTATTCTATTTTCGTGGTGTTTTTTCAGTTTCAGTCAATAAAAACTGATCAAACTGTTGGCGTTGCTCCTGTGTTAAAATTGGCTTTTTACGGCTAAAAATAAAAAAAACGGGGTCACGATGCACTAAATAAGGGTGCATTATAATAGTGGTTAATTGTTGTTCACGAATAAAGTATTGACCAGCTAACTCGTTTTCGATGCTTATATCACCGTAGTTACGGCTCAACATCATCAGTCGCTGCGGCATCGTTGCTACACTTTGAAAGTTATCGCTAAAGGAAGGCTCTAAGCGGAGGTAATCAATTTCAGGACCTGCATATTGACCAGTGTCGAATAAAATTAACGGTTGCAATTGTAGTAACTCAATCAGAGTACGCTTTTTTAAAAACTCAGCTTTATTTATAAACAGCCGTTGTACATTATCTCGGTAACTCAATGAGAAAATAGCCGAGCGATTCAATGCGTCCGTGTATTGAATGCCCATCATCATGTTCACTTTTCCCACCGCTAAATACCGTTTTGCGCGCTCTACATTCGGCATTTTTACAAACTCAAAGCACACTCCCACAGCGTGTAATGCTTTGCGGGCTAGATCAACGTCGACTCCTGCATACTGGCTACCTTGAAGGTAACTATAAGGTGGTGAATTGTTTACAACCGCAATTTTCAGCGTCGCATTACACTGAGCAAATAATGAATAACTAACCAACAAGCAACAACAAACAACGAGCTTTATCATAGGCTACCTATCAATCTATAAATTGAAACGTGCGTTCTTATACTTTGACTACACTTTAAAGTTACTCACCAATTGATCCAATTGCACACACTGCTCTGATAGTGCTTGGCAAGAGCGCTCAGCATGATCAACTCGCTCTAACATTGTTGCGCTTGAGGTTGCAATGCGCTGTACATTCACGTTCACATCTTCACTTACTTGACTTTGCTCAGTAGCCGCTGTGGCAATCTGCATGTTCATGTCATTAATAATAGTAACGGCATCGTTGATCCGTTGCACCGATTGTGCCGCACCATGAGAATGCTCAATGGTTTTCTGGCCGCTGGCAGTGCTCGACATCATAGCGGTAACAGCTTGGTTAGTGCCTAATTGCAGCTTTTCTATCATATCGTTAATTTCGCCCGTACTTTCTTGAGTACGGCTTGCCAACGAACGCACTTCATCGGCTACCACGGCAAAACCACGCCCTTGCTCACCAGCACGAGCCGCTTCAATGGCAGCATTTAATGCTAGTAAATTCGTTTGTTCAGCAATGCCGCGGATCACATCCAGTACGGTTGCTATGTTAGCTACATCTTGCTCTAACGTATTTATTACATTACTTGAGTTGGTGATCTCCGCCACTAGATCATTAATTAAATTAATTGTTTCTTCTATGGTTGCTTTAGCTACATTCGCGTCGTTACTCGCATCACTCGTTGCATCTGCAGCATCATTGGCATTTTGACTGACATTGTCACTGGTGGTACTCATTTCATTTACAGCCGCCGCAACTTGCTCACTCTCAACTTGTTGATTGCTCGCTTCGCTTAGCACGCTGGCTGTAATACTTTGTAAGTTTTGTGTTTCACTACGCACCTGCTCTGAGGATTTCACCACAGCCAATACCGTAGTATGGATTTTACTAATAAAGGTATTAAAAGATTTCGCAAGTGCACCCATTTCATCGTTTGATTCAATTTGCAGTCGCTGCGTTAAATCCCCCTCCCCTGAGGCTATATCTTCGAGTGCGCTTTGCATTTTTATCATCGGTGATAATATGATTTTAGATAGTAGCCAAGTAGCTGCTATCGATAAAACAAAGCTAACGATAATACCAACCTGTAAAACTCGGCTCGCAGTAGCTTCTTGCTGTTCACTAAATACTAGAGAATCAGCTAATTTAGCATCGATCTCATCACGCATTGCTGTCACGTTTTTTCTAATACGTCCCAGCACTACCTCCATCTCTTGTTTATTTGATGCTAAATAGCTCGCAGCAAATGTTTGATCAGCAAATAACTGCTTGTAATGATCTGCCCAGATCACCACATCGGCTTTAATATTGTTAATACGGTCATTATTGATATTGCTGATATAACCCAATTTCACTAAATTAAGTGGGCTAGATAAACGTGCATCAACACGAGCTATATTGTCTTCATATTCTTGTTTCTGCACTTGGTAGTTTTCTAGATCCCCCTGACCCAACACCATACTCAAACCAGCCGTTTTTACCTGAAACAAGTCACGATAACCATCTTCCAAGTTATCTAAAACCGTTCTCACTTCTAAACTAATAAAGTTATTAAGTTTTTGTTGTGAATGAAAAGTATATAAAACATATCCCGACAAAACTGAAAAAATCACCAGCGCAACCACTACTGGGATAGCAAACTTAGCGCGGAAACTTAAATTATTTAATAAGCTATTCATAAATACCACTTAACCAATTAACCAATTAAAGAAAAATTACATGCAGCCCATTACCAGAGATACAACGTGTAGTTAAAAGGTAGACTGGTAACGTTGTTTTTCCAAATAAATAAAATGAACAGAATTACTAAACAAATAACCCGCTTTACTATGCGATTTACTTTCCCGCTTTCTTCTTATATTCCCATTAATGGGAAGCCGCAATAAAAACAAAATGAAAATATACTTTATTTTCAATGCATTAAATGTGGCATGTAACTCGCTTTAGTCTCCATAACTATTTTACAAATCAATAACCACATCATGGATATAGACAGCACGCTAAAACGTAGTAACAAAACAGTCTCAACCAAAAAGCTCATTTTTGGTTTAGTCGTCATTGGCGCTATGCTTATCAGCTTCGCCTTAGTGCAATGGTTCTCACCGCACACAATTCCAGCCAGCCAATTACAGATTGCCAGCGTTAGCCAAGCCGATTTTATTGTAAAAGTGCAAGGATTTGGCCGATTGAAATCCAAATATCAACGTTATTTAACCAATACTGACGTTGCAATGGTCGAGGCCATCCATGTGTATCCAGGTACGCGTGTTAGCAAAGACACGGTTATTATCAGCTTAGTAAACCCACTGCAAGCGCAGCGTTTATCGGTCGCAAGGCTGGAGCTTGCACGCCAACAAGCAAGCTTTAGCGAGCAAAAAATCAATCAACAAAGTCAGCTATTAGAGCGCGAAGCTAACCTCACCCTTTTACAAAGTGAGCTTGAAAGCGCCCAGCTTAGAAGCGAAGCAGAGAGTCAATTAATCGAGCAAGGGATTGTCTCAAGCCTTGATTACAAACGCAGCTTACTCACCGTAAAACAGCTACAACAGCGCGTTGAGATTGAACAAAAACGCCTCGCGCAATTAGCGCAAATGCATTTACAGAGAATTAAGGTCCAACAAGAACTATTACGTCAATTTGAGTTGAATTATAAGGTACAACAGCAAGCTTTTGATGACCTGCAAATCACTGCGGGTATAGATGGCATGCTGCAAGAACTCAACGTTGAACTAGGCCAAAATCTCACTCCAGGGACCCGTTTAGCGGTAGTGGGGTCTGATAGCGCCCTCAAAGCAGAGCTCAGTATTAAACAAAGTGACGCTGAAAAAATTGCACTCAATATGGATGCTCGCGTAAATACCTTTAGCAACTCAAAGCAAGGTGAAGTGGCAGCTAAAGTGACCCGAATTGACCCCATTGTTAGTGATGGTCGGGTGATGATTGAACTCGACCTTATTGGTGAATTACCCGCTAATGCTCGCCCCGACTTAAGCATTGAAGGCCATGTTATAAGCGATGTAATAGCGAATGCACTGACCATCAAATTACCGCAAAAAGCAAAAGCTCATTCAAAAGCGATGCTTTTTAAACTTAACCCCAACACTCATTTAGCCGCCCCGATAAATATTGAATTTGGTACACTCAGTGATAATAAAATTCAACTTTTAAGTGGCGCTACAGTGGGCGAACAGCTGATCATTTCAGACCTTACTAAATGGCAGCATTTGGCAACTATAAAAATCGAACAGGAAAGTTTATGAACAACAATACACTTATCTCATTAAAGAACATCGCCAAGGTTTATCGCAGCCAAAATGTTGAAACCTATGCTTTAAAAAACATCGACCTGACTATTAATGAAGGTGATTATATTTGTATTAGCGGCCCATCGGGTTGTGGTAAATCAACACTGCTGTCTTTACTTGGCTTACTCGACAGCCCTACCGAGGGACAATATTTAATTAAAAACGTCGATACTAAAACCCTTGATATGGACCAACAAGCCGAGCTGCGCAATTTACACATTGGCTTTATTTTTCAGTCATTTAATTTAATAGATGAACTCTCGGTATTTGATAACGTGGCGCTTCCGCTTACTTATCGAGAACCCGCTATGAGCCAAGCCGATATTCAAAGTGCAGTAAAACACGCGCTTGATGAAGTTGAAATGGGGCACCGCGCTCAACATAAACCCAATCAACTCTCTGGTGGTCAACAACAGCGTATTGCCATTGCTCGCGCCCTTGCCGGTAAACCCAGTATTTTATTAGTGGATGAGCCAACCGGTAACCTCGACTCTAAAAACGGCGATGCAGTGATGGACTTACTTGATGCACTGAACCAAAAAGGCACCACCATTTGTATGGTAACCCATGATTTGCGCTACGCAGGGCGGGCAAAAACTCAGCTAAAACTTCTCGATGGCGAAATCATCTCGTATTCGCAAGCACGCCAAGATGCGCATACTGAAAATACAAGCGCCGTACCCGCTGATACTGCAGAGGTAATTTAGCATGAGTCGTTTAACTAAAACACGCAGCCAATTACGCTTAGCATGGGCATCACTGATGAACGCACCGGGGTTTGTTACCGCCGTTGTAGCCACCTTGGCGCTCACGCTCGCGACGTTATTTGTAGTACTAAGCCTAGTAAATAGCTACTTTTTAAAACCCCTTGATGTATTTGATGAAAGTCGCATGGTGGTGGTTGAGCAAAGCCTAACCTATAACGATTACGATGCGGTTGGCTTTCAAAGTTATCAGTCGATGGTGCACTGGCTTAAAAACAATCAAAGCTTTGAGCGCACCTTTATGATAAATGCCGCTGAACATGTTTTTTCAAACTTAGACGGACAACCTAAAGAGGATGTGCTGTATGTAGGCGGTGAATATTTTGAACTCCTTCATACTCCCTTTGTACTCGGACATGGCTTTAAAAAGGGCGGAACCATAGAGGAAGCCAATAATAGCGTAGTCATTTCAGAGAAGTTCTGGAAAGAACACTTTAATAATGACCCTGATATAATTGGTAAATCCTTAAAAACAGCCAGCGAAGATGAAGGTAATGGGCATATAATAATAGGTGTTGTAGCGGCTAATTTCAGCCCCCCCTATATGATTAAAGCAGGCTCTGTTGAAGTTTGGTATCCAACTAGTTCTGACCGTCGGTTTTTCCATAATGATAACTGGCAAAGCCCGTGGACCAACACGTTTAGAAACCTAAAACTAATTGCAGTATTAAAACCTGGCGTCACTAACGAGCAAGTAAAATCCGACTTAAAAGCCCAAATTGATAGCATAAAATCTGAGTGGCTAAATAATGGCGGTATAACTGATGTAAAGCCTGTTGTTACACCGTATCGCGAGGTTGAGCTGGGTAATAATGACCAATTAAGTTTAATGATGCTCGCTGGTGCGTTAGGGCTACTCGTTATTGCCGTACTAAACGTCAGTACCTTGTTCTTCTCCCGGGCTCTAGCGCAACATAAAACATTAGCATTACAAGCTGTACTGGGTGCAAAGCGTAAAACGTTATTTAACAGTATATTGCTGCAATCTCTTATTTTAATGAGCATATCGGTCAGTATTGCACTGTTTTTATCTATCTGGGGAATTAGGCTCTTTAAAGTATTAGCCGATGGACGCTTGCCACTCGTGAACAGCTTGGCTGTTGATACTAATTTGGTGCTGATAGCGGTAGTTATGTGTATTGCTTTAGCGTATATATTCTCAGTGATCACTGCTCGTTTAGTTAACTACAAAACTTTAAACAGCCAAATGCAAAACAGTGGCAAAGGCGGCGTGTCGCAAGTGTCTGGACGTACTGTGCGTATACTAATTGGCACACAAATGTTTGTGGCCGCTTTATTAGTTAGCTTTTCAATTATGATTGTTAGCAAAGCGCTCGACACCATTAATCGCCCACTGGGTAGCGACACTGAAAACCTGTACTTTGCACAGTTATTTCAAACTAATAATGATGCAACAATAGCTGAGCGCTATGAACAAGTTAAGCAGTATCAAAAAGTATTACAAAATAGCGAAGGCATTAAAGATGTTGCACTTGGCCATAGCCCTGTGACACCAAGGCAAAATGCCACTAGCTTGACCGATGTTGAAGGTAAAAGCTCAATCTTCTTCCCAAGCCAATGGGTCGGCTCTGATTATTTTGCTTTAGTCGGTACAAAAATACTCGCTGGGCGCACCTTTAGTGAGCAAGCAATTCGCGGTGAAACTAACGAGCTATTGGTATCTATCAGTGTCGCAAAATGGCTACTACCCGATCAAGACTATACAAATATTATCGGTAAAAGCTACAGAGGGTTAGAAGACAAAATGTTTGAAATTGTCGGCATAACGGAGGATTTTAACCACCCTAAATACTACGACGAATCATTTGGCCGACACATATGGTGGCCTGCACAACCTCGCAGCTATATGTTTGTTATTGAAACAGAGCAAGGTGTTGAGCTTACCAGCAAGCACGTTTTAAGTTTATTAAGAAAAGCCAATAGTCACCTAACCTTATGGCAATTTAGAGACTTACAACAAGAGTACGATGATTTATTGTATATGAGCCACCTAACCGTTGCACTGTGTAGTACCTTGGCATTATTTACTCTATTATTAGCAGCAATAGGTATATTTGGCGTACTTAGCTATAACTTAGGTCTACGTCGGTATGAATTTGGTATTCGTATGGCACTTGGGGCTAAAAAAGCACGCCTATTTAAACTCATGAGTAAAGAAGCTGTTATCCCTGTACTCATTGGTTTTATTCTAGCCCTAGCAACCGTATTAGCGGGTTACTTAGTGTTACAAGAGCAGCTTATTTCGTGGTTAATTTTAGACGTGCGTTTACAACTAATGGCATGGTTTATCACTTTGATTATTGCAATGTTCGCCTGCTTTAGGCCACTCTTGTTGTTAATTAAAGCCAAACCTATGGCCGCACTTCGTAACGATTAAACAATATGATGTGATAACCAAGCAAAAGTAAAGTAATTTGCTTTTGCTTGCAACAAGAAGAACAAAATGGACTCAATTTTAGTTATCGACGATCAAGCAGATGTGCGCATGGCGGCCATCGTCGCTTTAAATCAAGTTGGCTTGCAATGCATTGAAGCACAGGGCCCAGAGCAAGCCTTAGAGATCATCAATAGCACGACTATTAGCCTGATATTACTTGATATGAACTTTAGGCTCGATACCACCTCCGGTGAAGAAGGCCTGCGATTTTTAAAGCAACTACAATCGCTTGGCTCAACCATTCCCGTGGTCGTAATGACCGCGTGGGCAAGTGTTGATGTCGCGGTAAAAGCCATGCAATTAGGCGCTGTTGATTTTGTTGAGAAGCCTTGGAATAACTTGCGTTTAACTAGCGTTGTACAACAGCAACTAGCGCTGAAAAAAAGCAATCATGATAATGCCTGTTTAAAGGCGCTAAACTTGCCAAAAAGTACTGATTACATTGCAAATTCAGCGGTGATGCAACAATTACTAACACGCGCTAAACGCGCCGCAAAAACCGACGCCAGTATTTTAATCACCGGAGAAAATGGCACCGGTAAGAGTCTACTCGCAAACTATATTCACCAACACTCTAATCGCTGTGAGCAACGCTATGTGAGCGTAAATATTGGTGCTATTGCGCCCTCTTTATTTGAAAGCGAATTATTTGGTCACAAAAAAGGCGCCTTTACCGACGCCAAAGAAGACCGCCTTGGCCGTTTTGAAATAGCCAATGGCGGCACCTTGTTTTTAGATGAAATAGCCACGCTACCCCTAGAGCTACAAAGTAAAATGCTGCGCGTGCTAGAAAGCCAAGAGTTTGAAGTATTAGGCTCAAGCCACACCCAAACAGCGGATGTACGCATTATTGCTGCCACTAACGCAGAGCTGGCTAAAGCCATTGAAGCGGGTGAATTTCGCCGCGATTTATTGTTCAGACTCAACACCATTGAACTGCATATTCCGCCACTGCGTGAGCGCCCCGAAGACATTATAGAATTAGCCCATCACTTACTTGCAACGCACAGTAAAAAATACCAGCGTGAAGGCATGTCACTTTCAGCAGCTGCGACCAAAGCACTTACGAACTACACGTGGCCGGGCAATGTCCGAGAACTTAGCCATTGTATTGAACGTGCCGTGATCATGAGCGATAACGACAATATTGACGCCAGTGATTTAATTCTTGAACAACCCAGTAGTGATACAAGTAACAGCGCAACAAGTGAATCATTACCGTTGCTGCCACTGGAAGAACTTGAAAAACAGATGATCCAAAAAGCGCTGGCGCAATTTAATGGGAATGTTGTTGCCGCGGGTGAGTTTTTAGGCTTGAGTAAGTCAGCAATTTACAGAAGAATCGACAAACACCAACTTGATTTAAAAGAAGCAGACTTTTAATGGCCCGCACTCACTCGCTCGAACAGCGCCTAATGCGTTATGCCGCCTTAGTGATGTTTGTTGTATTAATGCTGTGTATTTTGCTTGTAATAACGTGGGAGCTCGATTGGTTTGCAAGCATTAGTATAATGCTCCCCGTCGTCGCAGTAAGCCTGTTTGCAGTAGTCAAAAGCTACAAATTGACCCTTGATGTTATCGAGCGCTTTGGTACACAACTCGATGCCCTCGCTAACAACGAGAGTAATAGCTGGCATTTAGCGCAGTATCAAAGCGGGCGAGTCGCCAACCTTAAAAATGACTTTACCAAGCTCAGTAACAAAATAGCGCAAAGTAAACGCCACTATATGCAAACCGAAGAGTTCGTGTTTGAGTTTGCCAGCATGCTTGATTTGCCTATTGTTATTTTAGACCCTCACGGGCAAATTTACTTTACCAATAAAGCATTTTTAAACACCTTAACAGCCCCCAATGTTGAGGGGTTAAGTAGCGCCGATTTAGGGTTAGTTTATAGCGACGGTAGTTGGCAAATAGAGAAAGAGTCTCGTTTTAAGCGCCGCTTTATCGTATCAGCACAAACATTTTGGCGCTCAGGGCGAAATTACGAACTGCTTACACTATTTTCAATCGAACAACAGCTGCGCGCAAATGAACAAGACATTTGGCAGCGCTTAATTCGTGTGCTTAACCATGAAGTACGTAACTCCTTAACGCCAATTTACTCCATGAGCCAATCATTACAAACCATGAAACAACAAGGGCAAATAACCCCGAGCCCAGACCTTGCTCAAGATATGCTGCAAGTAATTGAAAAGCGAGCGCAACATTTATTAGATTTTGTAAATAGCTACAGCGCGTTTGCAAAGCTCCCCACGCCAAACAAACAGCAAATCAATAGCGAGCAAGTGAACTTACGGCTACAGGCAATATTCCCTGAGCTTGTAATTCACTCATCTCAGCCAGTGAATTTTACCGCCGATTTAGGTCAGCTTGAGCAAGCACTTATCAACCTAATAAAAAATGCCTTTGAAGCGGGCGGTAACACGCCCCCCACACTTAACTGGCAACAGCAAAATGATGACGTTGTGATTGAGCTGACTGACAGCGGCACAGGCATTGCCAACTCCGACAACCTCTTTGTGCCATTTTACTCAACTAAAGCCCAAGGTGCAGGTATAGGTTTAGTGATCAGTCGCGAGCTCATTCGTAATCAAGCTGGCCAGTTACAATTATTAGCCAACCCACACGATCGAGGCACACAAGTCATAATTTGTTTGCCAATATAATCCCCTAGATTTTATTGGCTTATATTCCTTTGCTTGGTAATCTTGTAGCCAAAAGGACACTCAAACTTTACCAATAAGAAGAACAATAATGAAATGGACTCAATTAGCAACGAGCATGTTCTATGCTTTTTTACTCATGATCAGCTTCTTAAGTGCAAGCCAAGAGTACCAAATACAGCCAGCCGAAGACTGGATAGAGCAGCGCACATTGATCACGACTGAGATCCCCACAAACAAAATCGCAGATGGCACTTATTATTTATTACTCGATACGCAAATAAAGGTCACAGAGCAACAACCCTCACAACGTTACACTCGCACCGTTATGCAAGCTGTAAATCAATCAGGTATTGATTACATCAGCCAACTGAATATTGATTTTGATCCAAGTTATCAAACGCTGGAGCTCAACGGCTTAGGCATTATTCGTGACGGACAATACATAGATAAATTAGCCAGTGCGCAGTTTAAGGTATTGCAGCGTGAAACCGATTTAGCTAATCGCATTTACAACGGCAGTTTAACGTTAAATATTATTGTTGATGATATGCGTACGATGGATAAGCTTGACTACAGTTACACTATTACTGGTCGCAACCCCATTTATCAACATTTTGCGGCATCTCGCACCTTAAACTGGTCCGTACCGGTGGCGCAGCAGTTTATGCGCGTGCTATGGCAAAAGGACGCACCTTTATACATCAATACCGTCAATGGCGAAGTTGATATAACCGACACCCCTTTAGAGCTCGGGCATGACTACCAAATTAGTTTGCAAAATCAGCCAACGGTTGCATCTTCAAACCAAGTTCCTCACTGGTATAGTCCTTATAAACAAGTATTTTTCTCAGAGTTAAAATCATGGCAAGACGTAGCAAATTGGGCAGTTCCGTTATATGAATCAGCAATAGAAGTAACCCCCTCTATTACACAGGTTGCCGATGAAATAGCCCTAAACAACCCAGCGATTGCTGACCGTATTGCAGCCGCATTAAAATTTAGCCAAGACGAGGTTAGGTATTTAGGTCTTGAAATGGGCACAAACTCCCATCAACCGACTTCAGCTTCTGAAACTCTGGCACTTCGCTACGGTGACTGTAAAGACAAAACCGTTCTGCTTATTTCATTACTAAAAGCAATGGACATCAAAGCTTACCCTGCCCTAGTAAACACAGATGAGGGAAAACGGCTGATTGAACTGCCCGCCTCTGCTCGTGTGTTTAATCATGTCATCGTTACCCTTGAGTATGCAGAGCAACGCTATTGGCTAGACCCAACAATAAACTATCAAACCGGAACCCTAGCACATTTAGCACAGCCTAATTATGGTTATGCCTTAATAGTTAAACCTTCCGAATCACGTCTCACGGCTATGACTCCACCTGTCGATGCAGTTGCAATTAAAAGCTATGATAATTACACCATCGCCGTTGAACCTGAGCAAGCTGCAACATTTCAAACTCGCTACATTTATAGCCAGTTTGAAGCAATAAATAGACGCAGTTCATTAGCCCGTAATGGGCTCGATCAAATAGCCAAAGATTACCACGAATATTATCAAGGCTATTTTCAAGGTATTACCATCGATAAGCCGATGACAGTGACTGAAAGCACAAATAATGGCGAGTTTCTAAGTGACGAGTTTTACCTTATTAATGACTTTTGGCAACCTGACGACGAAGGGTTAAGAGCTGACTTTTATGCCTCAGATATACAAAATAGCGTTTACGAACCCGATCAAATTAATCGTACAGCGCCGCTGTATTTTAAATACCCCAACAATATTGAAACCGTAATTAAGGTTAAGTTTTTAGAGCCTAATTGGCATTTTGATAATGAGCAAAGCGAAATTGATAATGCTTTTTTTAATTTTAAAAAAACCACCCACTTTGTGGAAGACACCTTAACACTTAACTTTTCATTTAATGCCAAGCAAGATCATATTCCAGCCGCTCAGATTAAACTTTACCTGAGCGAACGAGCAAAACTCATCGACGATACACAGTTTGGCATTGTTAAATATGTAAGTGCGGATACCACTGACGGCTTTGCGCTAGAAGATGATTGGATCATTTTAGTGTTACTTGTTTATCTACTTGCGATGCTCTTTTTTATTGTCGCATGGCGTATTGAATCAGCAAAACGCCCGACATTTAGTGATGCACAGTTTTACCCTGTTACAAATGCTAAGTTTATTCTTTATAGTATCCTCACCTTAGGGCTATTTATAAACTATTGGAGCTACCGAAACTGGCGGGCGATTAAAATACAACAAAATAGTCATATCATGCCAATTGCTCGCGGTATTTTTGCACTGTTCTTTTTCTACTCGTTATTTTTAGAGCTCCTCGCGCACAGTCAGGAGCACCATAAAAAGAATAAAGTCATGCCAAATGCGCTGGCGTTAATTATCTGGTTACTACTTATGGTGCTTACCGCGACAACGCGTTTTAGTGCTTATGCAACGATTGGTTTGTGTATTATTCCATTTATTTGGCTGCCGATGGTTAATTATATTCAACATATAAATCACTCATCTGAAGCACTGACATACAATTCAAAATGGCGCGTAAGAAACATCATTATCAGCATCATATGGGCACCTATTTTATTTTTAGGGTTACTCCAAGAGAGCTATTTAATTCCCAGCACATCAATTGTTAAAGGTGATAAATTATGGCCATATCAAGTGCAATTTATGAAACGTCAGCAACTAATACCTCTGGATGAAGCTATCTTATATTTTTATAGTGATGCATTTATTGATTTTCGCAGTGATGGTAATGGCATTACTGACAACTATATATTTAGTTACTGGCAAAATGAACAAGGGCAAATTGAGTCAAACTTAAAGCACTTCAAAGATATAACTAGCATAGAGGTGACTTATGGTAAAACTCAACTAGATAATACGCTGATCAAAGTTATTGATCAGCAAGGCGAGCATTTCTTACTTATCGTCGGCAGCGAAGGAAAAGCAGATGCAGAGCTAGTTAAGCGAATAAACCGCCGCTTAGATAGCAACAACCAGAGATAGATTCAACAAACCTATCTCTAATGAATATTTACTTGATATGAGAAATTATTTTAACAGCCAAGTCTTTGCTTTGTTTGTATTTATTTAGATACAAACAAATAAATGAGAATTATTTTCAATTGAGTGTTGACAGTTCTTTAGATCTAACTGATAATCAATATCAACAAGGCGGCAAAACATAACGACTTGTACGGAATAAACTGAATTTGTTTCTCGACCCTGAAACACGTGTGGCGCACGTAAACTGCTAAGGTTTCCTGTTTCTAACCGCAACGCCCCTTGATGTTGGTGACAGGTAACCGCCCTACTTTACTTGCTACATTGCTCATATCGGTGACGGTAGATATGAAACTAAAAAGCCCTTACGGGCTTTTTTTATGCCAAAAATTCCTATATAAAAATTTACTTTTTATATAACCGACTAAATTTAATAGAAAAATAAAACAAACAAAACTTAATGAGAATTATTTTCAAATAGGTGTTGACACTTTTTGAAATCTAACTGATAATCAATATCAACAAGACGATAAAGCACTACGGCTTGTACGGAATAAACTGAATTTGTTTCTCGACCCTGAAACACGTGTAGCCCACGTTAAAGCTATGGTTACCTGTTATTAATCGCAACGCCCCTTGATGTTGATAACGGGTGACCGCCCTACTATTTTACTTGCTACATTGCTCATATCGGTGACGGTAGATATGAAACTAAAAAAGCCCTTACGGGCTTTTTTCATGTCTAAATTTTAATAGGCTAACCGGTATAAAACAATTAACGGCGATTTTTACGAGCGCGGGCCCTACGTTGTTTTTTCTCTTCTTCTTTAGCCGCTTTTTTAGCCTCAGCTGCAGCACGAAGCTCAGCAACCATTATTTCTTCCTCTTCACGCATCGCAGGCGTTTCCATGGTGATACGACCTATAATGCCATCGCGTAATTCATTAATGAGAATTTCCGACATTTTATAGGTATCAATTTGATTGCCACCGCGAATACAGCCGCGCTTTTTTCCCGCCATTTCAACAAACTCCCAATCATTTTCTGGTAATTCATCGATTTTATAACGTACCTTTAAAAGCTCAGGGTAAGCACGCAATAAATACTCAGCGGTATAACTTGCCACCTCTTCATATTCAAGCGCAGTATCACGTATCGCACCTGTCGCACCTAAACGGTAGCCTGAGTTTTCGTTTTCAACTTTTGGCCATAACATACCCGGCGTGTCATAAAGCATAATACCGTCTTCAAGCTTAATACGCTGCTGTGCTTTAGTAACTGCGGGTTCGTTACCGGTTTTAGCAACTATGCGACCGGCTAACACATTTATTAGCGTTGATTTACCGACGTTTGGAATACCCATGATCATGGCTTTAATTTGCTTATCGGCACCGACTTTATGCGGCACTAGCTTTTTACACAGCTCATTAATGCGATGAACCTCAGCTGCTTTATCATTACCAAACGCAATCGCCTTTACACCATTTTCTTGCTCAAAGTAATCCTTCCATGCCTGTGTCATTTTAGGATCAGCTAAATCCGCTTTATTCAAAATTTTGATGACCGGCTTACCTTCACGCAAAGTAGCCACCATCGGGTTTTCACTACTGTAAGGAATGCGCGCATCAAGCACTTCAATGATCACATCCATCTGTGGCATGATTTCTTTAATTTCATTACGGGCTTTATTCATATGCCCAGGGAACCACTGTATTCCTGCTCTACTCATTTGATTTATATGACCTTTAATTTCAGGCCGTAGGCCGTGGGTACTAATGTGGGTACTAAAAGTAAAACTATGCTTTTGTACTTTTAAGTGCTGCTATTAGTTTACTATAAAGTAGAAATTAGTTTTCATAAATTTATGATAGTTAAATCATTCACTAAAAAAGCCTGCTAGCAGACTTCATATGAAAGTAAGAGCCAGAAATTAAACTGAGTTTTTAAAGACAGTTTCAAAGTTTGTATTTTCTGCAAAAACTTTAGCTAAGGACTTGGGATCTACATTATCTTCATAGGCTCTTTGAAGTGGACTTTTATCCATATACTCCAAGCAATTAAATTTACCTAACTTATCAAAATGAAGTGCAGCCTCGACTTGAAAAACAGCATACCACTCATCCCATGTTTGATAACTCTCTAAGTTTACTTGTTCACTCACACTCTCTTCGCTGGATAAGTTTTGAGAAAACTCTACATAAATCTTGCTAGCTATTTCTAACAGCTCAACATCCACAGCCTTAATACCGTATTGATTCCTGTTAACATCCACCTCAGTAAACAGTTCTCTTAGTAAGACTAGGAATGCTTTTTGATTTTGCACATCATCTTTTGCTAGGCATTCTAGCCCATTCGATAATGCAGCTATTGAAAAAACAATCCTAGCTGGTCGCTTGTGTATTGACCCATTTAAATAACTAGCACTTTCACCCCATAGGTTTTCCACCAGCTCTACAGAAAGTTTTTTAGGATTAAAAGATAAAAGTCCAAGCGACTCAATCCGTTTAAACTGATCATTTAAAATTTCAATAACTAGGTTTTTTTCATAATTATCTTTAAACTTACTGAAAATTCCCATACCTATGTTGTCCTTCACATTTAAAATTAAAATAAGATTTTATCACTTCTTAATAAAATGAAAAATGCTCTTAATACTTGAATTCAAGCTATGTATGAGGAGCGCTTTCGTTCAACATCGATGATAGGTATAATCTCAGCTAAATCATTAAAGGATTAACATGTTTGGATTGTTTAATAAAAAGCCTAAATACTGGACTCTAAAAGACTCTTATGATGGGGGTAAAGAAGCTAACTTTATAGGTAATACTGAAGGTTGTATAAATACAATAAAGATATCTCGTAATAATATGACAGGTAATGCAAGTGTAATTATTGGCTTTGATATTCCTGAAACCCATCCTGATGAGGCAATAATTTCAATAACATCATCGAGTCGTCAAATTGGCCATGGCACAATATCAGAAAACAGCTCTGGTAGCTTTTTATCGTTCTCTATTGAGTCTAAAGATAGCGCTAAGCTTGCCGATAGTGGAGGCATAACGGTTACTTTCATAAAAGAAGGTGCAATAATTGCTAGTGACTGGGTCCCCACTAAAGGTCATCGAATTGATATATCGAAAGCTGTTACTTATCGCTAGATATCATACTTATCAACTAATAACTTTAACATTCTCATTGACTCACTTTGTGTATTTATTGAGACTTTTGCTCTCGCATATAAAGATATTGTTGAATAAGTTGAGTCAAATCAATACCAGCATCTTTCAAAGTGCGGCTGACAACCAAACGAGAGTCCTCCATAGCTAAATCGCAATCTCTACCGCCAAAAGAACGCTTTTTTAATTCTGTGAGTACTTTTTTTACTTTATCAGTATCCCAATCTTCATTTAATTCCAATATCATACGAGCTTCATAACCAGCATCTCTAAAGCTCGTATCTGCTTTACTACCATGTTTGACATCACACCAAGCCATTATGCCAACACTTAAATGCAGCGCTTTAATTCTAGACATTGAATCTTCAGCGGAACTAAAGTGTGGAAAAAGCAAAAGAATGGCAATTAAAATTTTCATAATTAAACCTTATAGCCATAGAGAAACTGCTTCTGCTAGGCATTATATTTGTCTATAACAATTGAATTTAGCCTGCCGTAAATTTCAAAGAGAAAATTACACAAACTTAAAATTGAAGTATTTCTACAAAGATTCGCAAAGTAACCAGTTCTTCGAAGAATAACCTAAGTAAGTTAATCTGATACTCAAGGCCTAGCCAAAAGCACGGCATAAAAGGGAAGCATCACGCTTCCCTTTAAAATAGTTTTAAGCTGTTTGTGCTTTTAAATTTAGCCAGTCTTCTTGCTTTAACTTGTTCCAAGCAGCAAGGATATGGGCCGGCTTCATTTGCGACTTTCTTGCATTCCAGCTATGTACTGTACTAATAAGTACATCGTCAGTAATGTTATTACCTTCTAATTCATTGGTGGTAACCCAGTGCACAGTTGAAAGTAGCTCCATACCGTTTTGCGACTCAAAGCCTTCTATTAGCCTGGCTACTTTATCAAATCGTTGCTTTGTGTTTGGGCATTCTTGCAAATAGTTAATTGCTTCGATAGCCGCATCATCTTTTAACTCTATAGGCGTATCAGGCTTATTTATACCGTCTGCATAACCAGTAATAAAGTGACCTTCCATTTTATCTAACACATGGCGCAGCACATCAGCATAAGGGCCATAATGATGTTTTTGGAATATCACTTTGTTTAAAGGCTCACCCGCTGCCGTTAAAAAATACACAAGCTTTTGTACTTCTAGTAGCGATAAGCGATAACCAAACCCTGTAGAGGTATAACGTTCTATCAAGCCCAGCACTGCGGCTCTGCCTAGCGTCATTTCAGGCCTTTTAGTTTTATTAGGCATAGCCTGGGCACTTGGTGCATTTTGTGGCGGGTATACACGCCATTCAACATCTGGCAATTCACTTAAAGAGTTGTGTATAAGTGAATCAACAGCATCCCAACCTAAACCTCCTAGACCGCTTCCCAGTGCTGGTAAGGCGACTGACTTAAGCCCTAATCGCTTTACTTCAGCTTTTAGACTATTCAGCCCTTGTTCTATATATTCAAGCTTAGAGCGACCTTTCCAATGTGCTTTAGTAGGAAAGTTAATAATGTAAAATGGTGCATTAATAGATTTAAGCTCAACAGTTAACACTTCACCTGTTACCAGCCTTTTATCATCACAGGCTTTTTTGTATACCTTAAAATTATCAGGAAAGGCCTTTTTAAATTGCAAAGCAAGCCCTTTACCCATTACCCATTACCCCTACAGTATTAACTGTATTGATAATAGCATCAGCTTGATCATGTAATATATTGCCCGTTTGATAAGTAATCATCTTAACCTCAGTAGTACCACTGCGGCCTAACTACGACCTCAGGTTTATGCTGTAAGGTTTGTATATATTTACGCCCCTAAACCTGTCCCCCTACACCTTTAAACTTCTCAACAAAAGCGGCGATTTTCTGAAAAACTGTTTGCTTCTGGGTTCGGTACTGTGGGTTCAATGGGCTAAGTTTGGGCAGTGCCTCATTAAGTGCAGTGCCATTTTCAGAGGCGTACTCACGTTTGAGTGATGAGGCAATATAGCGTTTGGCAGCATCGATATTGAGCTTTTCAGAGGCAATAATGGCATCGGCTTCGCGCTTCTGCTCCGCCTGAGCAAACTTGAAGAAGGCGTCGATAATGCTAGCCTTATCATTGATCTCATCAAGGTTTGTCTGGTTAATAAAATCAACCACCAAGCTTTCTTTCGCTCTATTGCCGAGGCTACCGCGGATCATACGGCGAACTTCTTCTATCAAGCCTTCTTTGCTCTTATTCTTCTTATTGTGGTCAAAAATCAGTTCAAGAATGTAGTCGAGGTTGATTTCTTGAGATTTTAGCAAATCAACTTCAAATACCACATCGTCCCAGTCTACCGTTGACTTATCTTTGTCCTGACCTTCTTTATCACGTCGTAACCAGTCGCGTGTATCGTTGTAAGTAGAACGATAATCTTGAATAGCACGTTCGCTAGGCATATCGATGGTTTGCATTGCCTCGATGTCAGCATCGTCCAGATAGTACTTTGACTTAAACTCTTCAACAGCATGTTCATCACTGGTATCTAAGCTTTGCAGTGCTTTTAATCCAGCAAACTCATCGTAGTTTTGTAAAATATTTTCTGCTTTTAGGTATTCACCAAATAGCTTGGCAAATTCTTTTTTATCTTGTTCTTTTTCAATATTTTCTGGGTTAGGAAAGCGTTCTTGCAGCTCTTTTACGATATCAACAAAACCTCGACGCTCTTGTTTGTTAACAATATCGTAGAAGCCTTCCATGTATTCTTTGTAGCTCTTCTCCAGCACCACGTTTTTGGTGTTTTTGTCACCAAACAAAGTGATGGCATCAATGGTTGCCTGTTCCAAATCACGGAAGGTAACAATATTGCCAAAGGTCTTAGTCGCATCATAAATGCGGTTAGTGCGAGAAAACGCCTGCATCAAACCGTGATAGCGCAAATTTTTATCAACAAACAAGGTGTTGAGCGTAGGCGCATCAAAGCCCGTTAAAAACATACCCACCACGATGAGCAAGTCAATCTCTTGGTTCTTAGCTCGCTGGGCAAGGTCACGGTAGTAGTTCTGAAAGCCATTACTGTCCACGCCATAGTTAGATTTAAACATGGTGTTGTAATCGTTAATCGCGGCGCTCAAAAACTCTTTGGCACTGCTGTTCATGGCATTGACTTCAAAACTCTCATCTAAAATATCACCAATGGCGTCCTGCTCTTCATTGGCCGCAAATGAGAAGATAGTAGCAATACGTAAAGGTTTACTTGTGGGTCCATTCTCAGTCTCAGCCTGCAACCTTTTAAAGGTTTCATAATACGCTTTTGCCGCATCAACACTACTGACCGCAAACATGGCGTTAAACCCTTTTGCACCCGAATAAGCTCGATGAGTTTTTTGGTTAAAATGACTCAGAATATACTGAGAGATTTCACAGATCCGCATCGGATGTAAAAACGCTTGTTTGTTCTCAGCGGCACTGAGTTTTTTATCGTCCTGCTCAGTCTCAATGCTCTTAAATTGCGGGCGAACATCGTTATAGTCCACTTTGAACTTGAGTACTTTTTCATCACGAATAGCATCAGTGATCACATAAGTGTGCAACTGCTGACCAAATACGTCGCCCGTTGTTTCTGCACCCAAGGCGTTTTCTGGGAAAATTGGCGTACCCGTAAAGCCAAACTGGTAGTACTTTTTGAATTTATTCTTCAGGTTTTTCTGCGCCTCACCGAACTGGCTTCGATGACACTCATCAAAAATAAACACCACTTGCTTGTTGTATATCGCTAAATCACTCTCATTCTTTATTAAATTGTTGAGCTTTTGGATTGTGGTAACAACAATTTTGTTATCGTCTTTATCAAGGTTGCTCTTGAGCCCTGCGGTACTGTCTGAACCGTTCACACTATCAGGTGAGAACCGCTGATACTCTTTCATCGTTTGAAAGTCGAGGTCTTTTCTGTCCACCACAAAAAAGACTTTATCAATACAGTCTAAATCGGTAGCCAAACGAGCAGCCTTAAAGCTGGTGAGTGTTTTACCTGATCCGGTGGTGTGCCATATATAACCGCCACTTTCTGGCTTAGCCCAATCTCTGCTGTTAAATGCACTTTTTATTTTCCATAAAATGCGCTCGGTGGCGGCAATCTGGTAGGGGCGCATCACTAGCAAGGTATTGCTGACATCAAATACCGAGTAACGCAAAATCACTTCAAGTAGCGTCTCTTTCTGGAAAAAGGTTGCAGTAAAATCTTTTAAATCCCTAATCAGCGTATTGTCTGACTTCGCCCAGTTCATCGTAAAGTCGAAGCTATTCTTGTCGCGCTTAGTAGTATTGGCAAAATAGCGCGTGTCGGTGCCATTAGAGATCACAAACAGCTGCAAGAACTTGTACAAGGAGTTCTCGGCATTAAAGCTTTCTTTGCTGTACCTATGAATTTGGTTAAATGCCTCTCGAATAGCCACACCACGCTTTTTCAGTTCGATTTGCACCAAAGGCAAACCATTAACCAAAATCGTCACATCATAACGGTTAGCATGGCTTCCCGTTTGTTCAAACTGTTTAATGACCTGTACTTTGTTGCGAGCAATAACTTTCTTGTCGAACAGGTAGATGTTTTCTATATGGCCATCATCAAAAACAAAATCGAAGATATAGTCACTATGCACCTTGCGAGTTTTGTCGAGAATATTGTCGCTGGGTGTATTCAGGTATTGCTCACAAAAGCGAGCCCATTCGGCGTCACGAAACTCGACCTTATTAAGGGCTTGTAGCTGTTTGCGCACATTCGCCAGCATGGCATCTGGCGTGGTTAGCGCGGGTAAATACTCATAGCCCTGGTTGCTTAGGTCCTGAATCAGCTCACGCTCTAAATCACCTTCGCTCTGAAAGTTTTCATTAACTTGCCAGTCTTTAGTGTATTTATCTAAAACAATAAAATTATTGGATTCTGCCACCGTTTTATAAGTCGTCATTCGTTTACATCCTTTTTCTTACTTCCATGCCCAAGTAGCTTTTTAACTTCGCGGTCAAAGTCTGACTCTATTTTTTGTTGTTTGTTAAATTTCTCATAAGCTTCATGGGCTTTTTGCTCAGCCGCTTTGCGGGTTACATTGCCATAGCCTTCTAACACTTGGTACTCATTAAAGGCTAAAAACTTATTCACACTTTCAGCGAAGGCTTCCATGGTAAAAGTATTACGGCGTTCAATAATACCTTCTATGTAATCAAAAAATGCTGACACAGCGCGTTCGAGCTTTTTAATTTCATCTTCTGCCAGATAGTTTTTCGCAACCGTAGTGTCTGATTTGAGTATTCTACCTTCAGGTGCATTTTTATAAGTGCTCATGCCCATTAATGGCTTATTAGCGTCAGCTTTAAGTGCAATAATTTCAGCCGCAGTATGGCCGGTAATCGCAAAGTGAAACTTGTCTTGTACATGAGCATAAAACAGACGCGTAGTTTCTGATTTTGCATCGTAATCAATACTACATTCTGCAAAAATGTCAGTGATTTGCTGATAAATACGTCGCTCACTAGTACGAATAGAGCGAACGCGATCCAGTAACTCTTTAAAATAATCTTTACCAAAGAAACGACCATTTTTAAGTCGCTCATCATCCATGGCAAAGCCTTTGATGATGTAGTCTTTAATCAACTGTGTTGCCCAAATCCTAAACTGGGTGGCTTGCGCTGAATTAACCCGATAACCAACTGAAATCACCGCATCTAGGTTGTAGTATTTCACCGGTTTAGTTTGAGTTTTGTCAGCAATAGCGCCATGTGCAGTGGTATTTTCCAAAATGGAAATAACCAGTTCCTCTTGTAATTCACCACTTTCAAAAATGTTTTTCAAATGCTTAGAAATAGCAGGAACACCCACACCAAATAATTCAGCAATACGCTTTTGGGTCAGCCAAATGGTTTCGCCACTGAGTAATACTTCTACTTTCACATCACCGTTAGGCGCGGTGTAAAGTAAAAATTCAGAGGTTTGATCTTGTATGGTCAAATTCTTATCGGTCATTGTAACTCCTGTTTATTGAAGCCATATGCTCTAAACAAGTGATTTACTAGAGCTTCGAGATTTTCCTTATCTTTTTCTTCGATATCTGTAATTTCTTCCCCTGCATGTGCAGAGTGGCTGGCCAAGTTAAGAATTCTGTTTGAAAATGGATTAGGAGAACCTTCAGCGGTTTTTATCAAAAGGTCTTCCCAGCGCAGATATCCAAGGAAAGTAGCGGTTTTTTCTAAAATATTTCTCATGAATGAAAAGTGATACTTTCTGACTTGTTTATTTTTAATAGCTTCACGAATTTCAGACAATAAGAATAGATGATAAGAAAAGGGGTGATCATTCGAACTGAACAGTTCGAAAGTTTCATCAACATTTTTAACAAGCCGATGCTTTTCTGATTGATCGCGTTTATACAACCACGCAGGAATTTTACCTTCTACTGGGTTTTTAAGGCCGTTATTTAACTCATTGTGTAAAACATTATAAAACAATGGGCTATGTGTCGTGATGACGAATCTGAGACCGCGCCCTTCAAAGTAATAGCTTCTTTTGATTAAATCAGCTAAATCAACGGCCAGTTCAATAAGGTGGGTATCATCCAATGAACTCACTGGATCATCAATAAATACGTATTCTAAAGCATCAAACTTATCAGTAATTCTATTGGTAGCATCTTGTTCATTAAGGGTGGAGATAACTTGTTGTAAGAGGGTGTACATAACACTCCAAACAAAGTTGCTTTCCTCACCTTTTGAAACTTTTATTACTTCGTATTTACCCTGAACTATGTTTTCGACACCATCAGACGCAGCAACAGCAGCCTCGTAGTTAACTGGCTCATTTGCGGCTACTTGAAAAGTGACCTCAGAAAATGAAGGTATCGTTACTTCCTTTTCATCAATTTTAGTTTTGTATTTTTCATTAAATATCGGGGTAGCTTTACTACCCGTATAACGTTGAAAGTTTGTAGCGATGTTACCGTCTTCACCTAAATCTTTTAACAAATCTATCAACCAACCCGTAAAAGTATTTGGTTGTATCTTCAACTTTGGGTTTGAATCTTCTTTTAAATCGTTATCCCAATAAAACAGGTCTTCCGTAAATGCGTTGTAGTACAGGAACTTTTCACGCGATTGTCCAGCGTCTACGACAGTATCATCGTCTTGCTTAGAAGGAGCTATTTCCTCCTTAAAAGCTCGTGACAAACGCGTTTTACCTGTGCCATTAAAGGCATAGATCAACTGTACCTTTTTCTTCTTGCTGATTAAGTCTTTAGCTATGTCCTTTAGTTCCTTAGCCATATTAAGCTGTCACCTCTTCTGATTTAGGGAAGCTCAACAACAGGTCACGATAATACTCGTATTGCTTTTGGCGGAGTTCTATTTCGCGGGGCAGACCTTCTTTAATTGAACAGGTCAAAGTATCAAATTTATCTAAGATAGCCACAATGCATTCCTGTTTTTTAATAGAAGGAACTGGAACCTCTAGCTTAGCCAAATCAGATTTATTCACTGCTGGAACACCACCTTCTTTTTTTAATCCTAATAACAGCTGATTTTTCGACTGAAGAATGTAAAAAAGGTACTTATTGATTAGCGCTTTGTTATCTATAGACCGTATTTTGTAACAAAGAGGACCTAACCAAAATGGCTTATTTTGGTAACCAACAAAGCCAATGCCACCTTGCCCTCTTGATGGGGTCGTTACAGTATCGCCCTCACAATTACTCAGAGCACAATATCCAGACCTAGTTGTACCAGCATTGATGTAATCAAACTCCACCTCTGTATCCAAGATTTCAGATGGCTTCTGACCAGTATTTATCTCTGCGATTTTTCCTAAAGCCTTCCACTCAACTTCACCATCTTCAAAACTCAACAACTGGTCGCGGTAGTAGTTGTATTGTTTTTTCCGCATGTTAAGCTCGGCGGTCAGCTCGGCGGTCAGCTCGGCGGTCATGGCGGTAAATGCGTCCAGAATACGTACAATTTCAGCTTGTATTGCCAGCGATTTTTCTGGGTTATCTGGGCATGGGATTGGAATGAGTATTTTTGCTAGGCTGTCCTTTGACACTCTTCGAACTTTTGCACCAGTTATAAATTTCCGTTTTTGCTCTTGAAAAGAATCGGATGTAAAAAAATGTGCTAAGTATTTAACGTTATTTCTATGCCTGTAAAGCATCATGTCACCTGAAATTGCAAGGTCTTCACCTAACCACGCAAGCGGCTTAACTACATCTTCATCATTCTCGGATGTTGTTGCTAACAAAAGATCATTTTTTTTGGCTTTTTTTAGTTTTTTTGCTAATTCATGATTTACATAAACAAAAGTACTCTTTGCTTCTAGTCCGTACCGTGTATAAATTTGGCCATAATGGATTGCTGGAAAGCCTGTGTCTGTAAAGTCTTTTTTTTGCAATCCATTTCCTCTAATAAACTCACCTATTTCACCCAATGGCTTCCACGCAACCTCATAGCCATCAAGTAACTTATCCATAAAATTCAGTATGCTCATGCTTCAATCTCCGCAACAATGGCATCAATCTCACTGCGAAGCTGGTCGATTTTCGCAACGGTGGTTTTAAGTTCGGCGTTGAGCTGGGTAATATCGATGATTTCGCGTGTGTCTTTGGCTTCTACATAACTGCTTACCGAAAGGTTGTAGCCATTGCCTGCGATAACATCTAAATCTACAGTTTTAGCAAAGTGCTCCACATTCTTTTTGCTGGCAAACACATTCATGATGTCTTCAATGTGCTGATTAGTGATAACGTTGGTATTGGTTTCTTTTTTAAAGTAAGCCTCGCCACTGGCGTCAATGAACTGGGTGGTGGTGTCGGTTTTGTGCTTAGACAGCACCAAAATATTCACGGCAATGGTGGTGCCAAAGAACAGGTTAGGTGCCAGTGAAATCACAGTTTCAACGTAGTTGTTATCAACCAAGTATTGGCGAATTTTTTGCTCAGCACCACCACGGTAAAAAATACCGGGGAAGCAAACAATAGCTGCACGACCTTTGCTTGATAGGTAACTGAGCGCATGCAACACAAAAGCAAAGTCGGCTTTTGATTTAGGCGCTAATACGCCAGCGGGCGCAAAGCGGTCATCGTTAATTAAGGTTGGGTCGTCGCTACCAATCCATTTCACCGAATAAGGCGGGTTAGAGACAATCGCATCAAAGGGCTTGTCATCGAAAAAATGTGGTTCAGTTAAAGTATCACCCAACTGAATATTAAACTTGTCGTAGTTAATGTTGTGCAAAAACATGTTCATACGCGCCAAGTTGTAGGTGGTGTGGTTCAGCTCTTGACCAAAAAAACCATCTTCAATGATATGCGCATCAAAGTGCTTTTTGGCTTGTAAAAGCAACGAGCCCGAACCCGCCGCAGGGTCATAGATTTTATTCACACTGGTTTGGCCGTGCATGGCCAGCTGCGCGATGAGTTTTGAAACATGCTGAGGCGTGAAAAATTCGCCACCGGATTTACCCGCATTGGCAGCATAGTTTGAAATCAGGAACTCGTAAGCATCACCAAACAGGTCGTTTTCGTTGTCTTCAAATTGAGTGATATTTAAGCCAGCCACGCCTTTTAACACAGCTGCTAGGCGTTTGTTTTTTGCTTCTACCGTATTACCTAAGCGATTACTGGTGGTATCAAAATCCGCAAACAAGCCTTTTATGTCTTTTTCTGAATCATAGCCATTGGCTGAGTTTTCGATTGCAGCAAAAATAGCAGCCAAATCCGTATTTAAATTTTCGTTCTTATGCGCATTAGCCGCCACATTGCTAAACAACTGGCTTGGAAGGATAAAATATCCTTTCGTACGGACTGCATCATCTTTTGCAGCTAGAATGTTTTCATCATCATCGTCCATGGCAGCATAATTAACACTTTCATCACCGCCTGTGATGTAACCAACAAAGTTCTCACTGATAAAGCGATAGAACAAAGTACCCAACACGTACTGCTTGAAGTCCCAACCATCTACTGAACCTCGCACATCGTTAGCAATAGCCCATATTTGTCGTTGAAGCTCAGCACGTTGTTGGTTACTTGTCATTTCTTTATTCCCGTAAAGTACGTTATTTAATATTAAGCCGCATATTTTAGTAAGTCAGATAAAGCCAATACGAGCTTTACCTCACTTACTTTTCATCCAAATAATACTACCACAAATTCTATATAATCAATCTGCTGCTTCACTTTATAAATAGTTTTACTGTCTTTACGCTTCCCTTTCACTAATCCTTTCCATTATCCAATCATCTACCTCTGACTCAAGCCAGGCTACAGATTTTGCACCCAACGATACTTGCTTTGGGAATCTGCCATCAGTCATAAGCTCATAAATTGTTGAACGACCAAGTGATGTTTTTTCGATTACTTCTTTTAATTTGATTAAACGCATGGAATTTCTCCGGTTGGTTATTAGTTCATAACCTTTCCGGGGTTAGTATTTTTTTATGCCCTCAAACAAAAAACTTACACATATACATCACTAACTTGCATGAACCACTTAAGAGGAATTTACAATGCAAGGTCAACAGTCGTTATATGAATTTAAACACCCCGTAAATGATGAGCAAATACTTGAAGCTGCTGCATACATAATCGCTAAGAAGCAGTTTAGAGATGGCGTTTTAAATAGCCCTAATGATTGCGAAGAGTACTTAAAACATAAACTCGCAATACATGAACATGAAGTATTTGCCGTCCTGTTTTTAGATAGCCAGAACCGCATACTGGAGTTTAAAGAGCTATTTAGAGGCACTATTAACGCTGCTAGCGTTTATCCTAGAGAAGTTGTTAAAGAGGTGCTGGAGCTTAATGCTGCATCCATTATATTGGCGCATAACCACCCTTCAGGCGTTACTACGCCTTCTCAAGCAGACAAGCTTATTACTACCAAATTACAGCAGGCACTTAACCTAATTGATGTATCAGTGCTTGATCACATCATCATTGGCGAGAACACGTATTCATTCGCTGAGCATGGCTTAATTTAAAAGGAGATAAATATGGCGTTAAAAATAGAACAAATATCAGGCTTTAAAGTGCCTGACTCTTTTATTGGTGTGATTGTAAGTGCTATTGCGAATAGAGGTGATTCTATAGGCGGAGCTAAGGCGGTTACGCTTAACTTTAGAGATCCAGACTACAGTCCTGAAGCTGGAGGCTTTCACCCTGTAGAGGTTAGGTTAGAAAAGCAGGCCACCAGCTGGCAGCTTATTTATATTACTGACTTTTCGTATCAGGGACGTTATACCCCTGAACTGATAAAAGAAATTGATGTGTGCTTTAGCATTAAACAGGTTTATCACTTCTTAGCTGGTTGGTTAAATGCCAGGGAAGGTAAAGAGTTGTTAGCCTTGTTCATTTCAAACTTTGTTGAATACTACAACACTGGTTGTTATCAGGTAACAATTACGACTGAGTAAGGAGTTGGTAATGGCTGAAGTACAAGCGGTTAAAGATCTTGATACAGTAAGACTTGTTAGTTATTT
The DNA here is from genome assembly GCF_005886375.1 of Pseudoalteromonas sp. S1727. Taxonomy (NCBI): domain Bacteria; kingdom Pseudomonadati; phylum Pseudomonadota; class Gammaproteobacteria; order Alteromonadales; family Pseudoalteromonadaceae; genus Pseudoalteromonas; species Pseudoalteromonas sp. S1727. The sequence goes on along the minus strand of NZ_PNDT01000105.1, from coordinate 6,233 downwards.
GCTAGAAAAGCGTTGCTCAAGGCAAATGAGCCAAATATGGAACATTGGCTTAAACCTCGCGCTTAGAATATCTGACTTACTTGCGGTGAAGTTCACTGACATAAATAACGATAGGTTAATTATTTATGAGTCAAAGACCTCGAAACTAGCTGAAATAAAGCTAAATGATAAGGCGCTTACCTTAATCAACGAAATTAAGCTTACTCATCCACAGCACATCTACTTATTTCAATCATACCGAAATCAACAAGCGATCAATTCAAAACCTAAACCGCTATCACGTAGAGCGGTTACAAAAGCATTTGCGCTCGTTGGTGAAGAACTAAGTATTCATTTAGGTACTCACTCAATGCGTAAAACACGTGGCTATCACTTGTATCAGAAAACCCACGACATCGCCCGAGTAATGAAAATGCTTCGCCATAGCTCCGAAGCAACAACACTTCGTTACATAGGCATAACACAGGAGGAAATAGACAAAGACTTTGAAGAACTAGAGCTATAACCCTTAACAACGTCATTTTGGCGCTTGTTTTACTTAACTAAAAGGAAGGCATTATGTCTTTAGATAAAGCCGTTTCGTGCGGCTTAGTTGGTAATGAGTTATCCAAACAGATAACTGGCAGTAGTGACTCTAGCGTAAGCAGAACAGCTGTGGCTATAGGTTCCGGTGCAGCTGCTGGAGCCCTTACATCTGGTGCAATAGTAATTGGTGCAGGCGTTACCTCTGCGCCTGTTACAATCCCTTTGGCGGTAGCTGGTGGGATAGTTGCTGGTATTGCTAGTTTATTTGATTAGTTAAATACGAGTGCTCTATATGAGCACTCTCTAAGTTGTTCGATTCTGCTATATAACCTTCTACATTTACTTTACAGAAAGCTTTTTAAGTAAGGTGTCTCGGAGGGCATTCTTGCCTCGTGCAACAAACTCTTGCTGAGACTCTCCATCTTTAGGCACCCCCAATCTATCACTAACTTCATTAATAACTTCTGGACTATTAACCAGTGATACAACTCTTTCAGAAAATTCTTTTGATTCATTACTTTTCGTAAAGTTAGAAACAATAACCTCTTTTTCTATAGCAACAGCAGTATCAGATAATGGCACTAAACTTTTATTTTTTCTTGCCGTAATAAAATGCGTTAAGCTAGTCAATGTTGTTAACTTAGTCATTTCCTTTCCCCCTCGACACTTGCGTCCTCAGCTTGCTCATTTGCTTTCTCTTTTGCCTTTGAGTGCTCATCATAAAAAGCTTTGAAAACTTTACCAGAAGCTTCAACTATTACATCAACAATTTTTCTTTTTGAACTCTCGGGCAAAGCCCCCCAAAATGCAAATAGAGAAGTAAACACATTTCTTAACCAACTTAACATCTTCGATCCTTGGTATAAAGCTAATAACTTATAAGTTGATACTAAAGTCAACTCAGACAATAGGCAACTCTGCCAATTTAAAAACAAGTTCCCATAATGGTATTTTGGGAACTTGCCATCCCATATATACTAAGGGCTTAAGCTTATTTAAGTAGTTCAAGGTCTCAAAAACTCGTTGAGTGGCTTAATGGGAAGTTGATTACCTTCTGCTGCAACCAAAATAATTATCTTTACTACCAAAAGCTTTTGTATCAACTTTTGCAAAATAACTAACTCTAAAGAATAGCTGTTCAAAATCCTCTGCAAAGTTTTCACTGTTCCTATTAAGCCTGTATGTATGATTATCAGGAAATTCTACACACTTACCCGCATCATAGGTTTCAATCCCTATAGACCTGGCCCAAGCTCTTATTATACGAGAAGCCATATTATCACCATTACCTTGATAATTACCTAAACCATAATAAGTGTCTTTATTCAGAAAAATCGCAACATGATAATGAGGCATGCAAGAGCTATCTTGCTCTTTAACCCATATGTATCTCAAACTACTATGGTGAGCATTACCGTTTCTTTTAATTTTATCTTTAATGTCACGCTTTATTTCTAGATCAAGATTCTTAAAAAAGCTCGATATATGCGATGTTTGTAAACTTGCGATTTGATCAATAATCCCAAAGCTAACTGGAAATCTTAAATCGAACCTAATAGCTAAAGTCCTAGGGTGCTCATTCAGACTTTGAGTTAGAACCTGCTCAATAGATATTAAATAATTTTGTATCAAGTCTCCTTTATTCCATACAGGAATATTTTTGTAGAACCCTACTTTGTTTATCACTAAGTTCCTATTAACTGGATGACGTATATTCATTATTTTCCTCTTGATTTTAGTTAGTCACATAAGAGGTGTCTCCTTAGTAATTATTTATCCATTATTGCTTTATAAGTTTGAAAAGGTAGTGCTGTGTATATATTACCTATACAGAAAAACAACCCATCAGGTTTGTGTGGTATGAATCAAAAAACCCTAGGCTGTTGAGTTGAATTTAACAGAAAGAAAAAAGAGAAAAGTAGTACCGATGTGGGATCAATTCATCTGCCTACAAAGCTTAATATTTGCTTTTTCAAAACTAGCATGCGATAGATCATAAAATCAAAACTAAGAAAATAAACACTAAAACATAGGTTAACCCAGTAAAAACGCGCTTATATAAAGTATCTTAGTTACGTTTTTTTTACTATAAATAGTTTTATTTATTATGAATAAATCACTTATAAATTACGCTTTAGTTATGCTATAAATGAACTTCACTTGATAAGGAATTACAAAAATGTCATGGTTAGACACATTCAAAAATGATGAAAGATCACTGTATTGGTTAGTTGAATATATTCATCACACTGAGTTGTTTACGGTAAATCGATTCCCTACAAACATTCAAGAAGCTCGCGAGATTATTCAGTGCTGGGAAAATGAATCCATTAATGGAGTAGGAGTTCGTTTACAGTTTCAATTGAGTCTCTTAATGAAGAGTTACTTTGAAAATATACTCCCTATTGAGAGTTTTGATTGGCTATCGATTAAAAATCCAAAGCAGGTATGCTGGGTGCTTTTTTACATAAACCTTAACCCTATTTCACAGATTCATTTCGCTCCACAAAATAAGTACTATAGAAATTTTGCAAGTAACATTAAGGAGATTTACCCTCTAATCATTAAAATTTTTGATGCCTCACTTTGCAATGAAGGAGTTAAACAAGACTATTTACTGACGATGAAACGAGACTATTCACAGTTTGTAACAGGTAAAAGCCTACTTCCCTGGTTAGATATAAAAGATGAAGAAACATGTAGCTGGATTTGGCGTTATCTAACAGAAAAAATAGATGAGGCGGCAGAGGAAAAAATAGCTTTCCAATTCATTAAACCAATTGATAATGAGACAATTTATTGGTCTGTTATTGCCTTGATAAGTAATTGGAAGCACTTAAAAGGGGGATTTATAGAAGCAATTAAAGTCCCAATATTCGATCATATCATTACAACTAAAAGTTTGGATGTTCAAATCGATTTAAACTATTTTGGTAATGAAACTATAACTAAAAATAGTAATGAAACAGAAAACGCCACCCCCAACACTATGGACCTCTTCAAACCGTCAGACATTGAACTAGTTGAGCTTAATGAATTCAAGTCCATCAATGATGCATATATGCCTTGTATCATTTACACCGATACCTATTACCCATACGAAACTATTGAGCCATCATATATTTTTCGACCCAGACTAAAATATCTCTTTATGGTTAGCCTCAAGCGTAAAGGTGAAGTACATATTCGCAACTGGCCTGAAGTAGACTTTAAATATCAAAAATTTAAAACAACAAGCCCTATAATAGGTTCCAGCAATAAAGTTGGTCGTTTTATTAACAAATATGAGGATAAGCTCCCAACAACAGCTGAACTAAACACATCATTATACAACGCACATAAACAGAAAATGTTTCGTCAAAAAAGTAGTAGCCCGTTAGGCTTAACCAAAGCAAACCAAAAAAAGCTAACCAACTACGCTAAAGATCAAAATACCACTGAAAAAAAAGCCCTCAATGAAATAGTTAAAACAATGCTTGATTAGCTCTTATTACTTTGAATTAGCCTGCTCAATCAGATCACTCCACCAAGCCATTATTGGTCTACGCTGCTCTAGGTAATCAGAGCGGTTATATGCCGCTCGAGTTTCATTTTCATCTGCGTGGGCTAAGCAGGCTTCTACCAAAAGGCTATCGTAACCTTTTTCATGAAGCGCTGTAGAAGCAACAGAGCGCAAGCCATGGGCTACCAACTTATCTTTGTAGCCTAAGCTTCGTTTAATCGCGGCATTGACCGTGTAAGTGCTTGCATGGCCCTTTTCATTACGCTCACTCGGGAATACATATTCATGGTGACCGCTGAGTGGTTTCATTTGTTCAAGTATTGCCAAAGTAGCAGGCGTCAAAGGCACTCTATGGGCTCTTCTTCGCTTCATTTCTTCAGCAGGAATCACCCAAACAGCCTCTTCAATATTAATGTCAGCCCACTTAGTCCCTGCGGCTTCTTTTGAACGGGTCATTGTGTGCAACTGCCACAAAATTAAAAGCTTGGTTTTGTCCTGAATGGTTTGAGAGTTATTCACAGCCGTTAAAAAATCAGGTAACTCTTCAGGCCTTATTGTAGCCATGTGCTCCACTGTATTTTTAGTAAATACTTTTATGATTTTTGCTAGTGGATTGGCATTGATAAAACCATGATTTACCGAGTAATCCATGATTTGATTCAGGCTTTGGCAAATACGCTTGATTGTGGAGTGCTTACCGTCAGTCTCAAGTGGCCTGAGAATTTCAATGGTATCAATCGCTGTAATGCTTTCTAAAGGCGTGTCTTTCAACTTGGGGAAAATATACATCTCAAGTGTTCGCCATTCCCTAGCTGCGTGATGAGCGGTCACAGTAGGCTGTTTTCGTTCAAACCAAAGCTCTGCAGCAGCTAAAAAAGTATTCGCAGCTTTTCGGCTCTCTGTTCGCTTTTTTGCAAGCTCATATGCCTTTGGGTTAATACCTTGCGCTAGTAGTTCTTGATACTCAATAGCTTTAGTACGTGCGTTAGCAAGCGATAGTGCTGGATAAAGCCCAAGGGGTAATTTATTAAATTTATCACTTATTGGATCTTTAAACTTAAATTGCCAAGATTTAGTACCACTAGGTAAAACACGCAGTTGAAGACCGCCACCGTCAGAAAGCGTTTGTTCTTTGCCTGTACTAGTAATTGATTTTATTTTCTTATCCGTTAGACGAACTACAGGCCTAGCCATAATAAGCTCCATAATGATGATTAAGACTAGTATATATAAAACATAATCTCATGGGTACTAACGTGGGTACTAAAAATAGTAGAAGCAACAAGATTAGACTGGACAAATACGGAATAAAAATAGATTAAACACATGTTTTTTATGGAGTTTAAGTAACACTACGGAGCGGCGCGGAAGTTAATACAAGCGCCCAGGGAACCACTGTATTCCTGCTCTACTCATTTGATATGTAAACCTTTTATTTCAACCCATAACACCATGGGGTACTTAATTAAGTGCTATGCGGGGTACTGGGTGAATAACTTCGATTTATCACCTCACTAATGATCCGTAGTTTACTACATAATCCCTTTAAACTTCTCGTTTAAATGAAACCAGTAGTATATCTCAGCTACATAAGTACAATTTATGTTTATGGACAAAAATACACCAATGGTTTATATCTTCTACAAATAAAGAAGTAAAAGCTCCACCTTCTAAAGAAGATGGCTTTGAATTAGCCGCTAAAAGGGGGCATTGTTTACGCCAGTGTTAACTGAGCTTGTTCTTGCCAGACTGAAAGCCTATGAGAAAATAAAGCTATCACCTTGTAAGATGGCTCTAAAGCATTTAAACGCTTTATAGCGCAAGCTCGTCATTATTGAGTTTGTATTGAACACCAAATCTATCGTAAATGTATTTGTGCGTATATCTTCACTTATCAACCTCCCACCTTATTCGCCAGAGTTAAATCCATTCGCCAGAGTTAAATCCAATAGAGCAAGTATGGAGTTGGATACGGCAACACTGTCTGTCTAATCGCGTGTTTAGTGGTTACGAAGAAATAGTCGAACAGGTGTCGCAAGCGTGGAATAAATTCATCTCAGTGCCTGATACGGTTAAAAGCATATGCTCTAGAGACTGGATAAAATTGACTTAATCTTTATGCAGATTGGTATGACAGCTGAAAACTACACTATAGGATGACCTGCTACATTCGAGTTTCGAGTTTCGAGTTTCGAGTTTCGAGTTT